>JBFLXP010000148.1:0-7375 GCA_040757315.1 Nitrospirota bacterium | reverse complement strand
CCGTGTAATACGTTATCAAATTGCCGGGTTAATAATTTATGGAACAGATGCTTCACCAAATCGATCACATATCCGGCACATGACCGAAGCCCAGCAATTTTTCCATCCTGCTGAACACATATGAAAAACCCTGCACACGCGGGCTTTTGTTTCCCTCTATCGTGTAAAGCATGCCGTCTTTTAATTGGTGCACCAGCCCCACGTGCCCCAGCCATCCTTCGAGTTTTTCCCGCCACCACACGACAATGTCTCCCGGCCTGGGCTCGTAGCCGCTTAGCGGCTTATGGCCCCATCTTTTGTCATTGAATTCCTTCAGAAGGGCTCTTGCTCCGGGGCGATAGGCAAAAGGCATTCTACTCTCATCACGGCCCGAGGCCTGGAGATAACACCAGCTTACGAATGAAGCACACCAGGAATTCCCCTCCTCCAGTCCGGCGGGGGCAAGATATTTCCTAACCCATTGCCCACAGTTGTTACCGCCGATCTCGCACGCGCCGGCTTTCATTTCGCCGATGGCGGATTCCAGTGCCGCCCTTCCAAGATAGCTTCCTCCCATTTCAAAAGGCGGCACTGTCAAATAGTCAACAGCGCTCGGCGTCTCGACAACGGGCTTGGGATGGGCCAGGCTCCACAAGGTGAGAGGCCCGACCTCGCCATCCACAACTAATGGTTGACCGTGCTGATCGAGATTTTGTGACTGAAAAGCCCTGACAGCCCTGTAAGTCTCCGTTCCAAAAATACCGTCGATTTCAACTGGATAACCTCGCTCAACAAGGAGTCGTTGTAAATCGCTCACCTCGGTTCCTTTGTCCCCTCTTTTTAATTGCTTAGCCATAATACCCTCCTTAAGAATATCCCGATGAACGGGATAAAGCCGCTTTCCACGAGGTTACAAAATTGAAATTATTCAAACGCCAAGTACTCTGCCAGGGCGTCGGAGATCGGCTGGCCGGTGGCTTCTTGATAATAACTGTACCCGGGTGAAGGGTTCACCTCCAGACAATAGACTTTGCCTGAACTAACTATTAAATCGATCCCGGCAAAAGACAGCTCGAATATTCGGGCCAAGTGGAGGCAGTTTTTCAGAAGTTCCGCCGTCAGTTCATACGGCCTGAGACTTGCCGATGCCCCTTCTTGCGCGGCATAGCGATAGTCTGTAGCTGATGTCAGGATTTTGGTGGCGAATAACCGTCGCCCTATGACGTGGACACGAACGTTCAATCCCTCGATTTTATACTGAAATTGGGTGGGAAGGAGTCGCAGCGAGTCGATCTTGGCCATACAATTTCCATCGAGAGCAGCAACGATTGATCGAACAGAACTGATTGATTTGTAAACCAACGGATCACCCGAAGAAGAAAATGCGAACAAGGAACTCGGATCGTTTGTGACAAGCGTCTCCGGAATCGCAAACCCTGCTTGCCGAATGAGCAAGGCCTGATAAGGCTTGGAGTTATTTGACATCATAGGGCGCCTGCGGTTGACGATGCGGGCGGGCAGAACGTCGAACAGGTTCATAAGGGAATGCAGAATCGAGCGGGTTTTCCTGATAGACTGCGGAGAACTGTCTGTTCCAGGCACATCTTCTGGGTTCATGAAGCGGTGGTAAACGCTACGGATTTCACGAACATCGACAATCTCCTCCCCAACCTTGAGGTGCCCGGTAATACCATTATCAGTTATCTGCCATCGGAGTCGAACTTGTTCGGCCAGCAGTTTCTGGTCTAAGAAAAGAAAGTCGGATCGTCTTTTCCGGAGCGACTGTAGGAGCAGAGCAATCGGAGCCTCATCTGTAATTCCGCATACCAGCGTTACCAAGTTACTCCCTTCTTCCCCACGGCGTAATCGACGACTTGCCCAAGGAGTGCATCACTGTGTGCTGCGACTGCATAAATCGGCGGTCTCGTGCAACCAAGGAATGTCCAGTTGTCATCCGCCATGACACGAAAGGAATACTCGGCCAGCACCAATTTCAGCCGCTTGTGAAGAGTCCGCAAGCGAACCTTAATTGGGCGGGGAATCCGACGGGAAGATAGACAAACTATAGAGGCGCCTGAGTCTGCCTCGCAGGCGAAGAACTTGTCGCCCAACAGGGTCACGTATGTTGGCTTGCCAGGCACTTCTTCCAAGACCCGGAAATGATCATCGTTCTTCTCGAGTACAGGAAGGTCGTCAGGGCGCAGGCATGTTTCGTTGCCCCATACTTCCCCCAAGTCTGCATAACGTGCCCGAACGCCAGACCCCAGCACTTCTGCAGCTATTTTCCCTGACTCCAGGCTTATCACCATCGGGACACGAAAGCCAAGTCGGTGGGCAAGATATAGGATTTCTGGTGTAGACAAAAGCGTGCCGGCCAGTGAATCGAGAGATGGCGGGTTAATAACATGACACGGCAGACTTGCGAGAATTGCCAGCCAGAGTGCCTGAGTCTCCCGTGCAGCATATTCTGCGTCTTTGGATGAAAACCGTTCCCACAGCGTAGGCTCGAAAGTGCTTATTCCACAGTAAACGCCTGCAATATCTTGGGTCTTGATGTCGACATCATGATAGCGCAAATTGAAATTAAGGTCCTTCTCCGATAGGTGGAAAACGAGTGCCACATCACGCACAGTGTCCGCGCTCGTCAGAAGAACCGTCTTCAGCCCTCTGTGTTCAGATAGACTTTTAAGCCGGAGACTGAATTCAGTCAGGTACTGATCCAGTATTAGAAATACGTTTCGCGTATTATTCCTCACCCTTGCCGCGCCGTTTAGGCTTCAATTCTGGACGCTGGGCAGACCGGATAAATGGCGCGAGTCTGTTGACGGCTTCCTCCAGCCTTTCCATGCGCTCATCCAGTTCGGCGTATTGACTTCGGAACTGTTCCTGGAGAGCCGGGATTTCAGGCCCTTCAAATGTCTGCTTCGGCTCCATTGTCTGTTTGGGCTCCATTACTTGCTTTGGCTCCACCACCTGCTTGGGTTCAAACACCTGTTTGGGCTCCAGATATTCCTTCGGCTCTTTGATCTCCTTCCACTCCTTGTGTTCTTTCAACTCTTTCCATTCCTTGATGGGCTTGACCGTTGTGCGGCAACGACACAAGTAAACATTATGGGAAAGATCCGAAGATGACTCTGACATCACTGGATTGTCGATGCTGAGGGCGAAGTCATACGCCTCCCAGACGGAAATACGGGTATCCAAATTGTCGTCTGGAGATACAGCCAAGGGGGATCCATCCCCGCGCACGCCGGCCATTGAGGAAATCCACATTTCCGCCCAGGGATCGAAGGGCCAGCCTCCTGCGGAACTCTCGTCTCCCGGCACAGCCGCCTGGAATACCGTGTTAGTCGCCGGGCTATTGTTGATAATGGGCGTGGCGAAGGATCCGGAAGCACACTGCTCCATAACCACCAGTAGGGTCTTCAATTGAGGCAAGGTAGCCAAGTCGGCAGCGAAGTCGCTGGCGTAGAACTTGTTATTCGGCGGACTGCCATATGCTGATAAGTATCCGCCAGCATTGTCGTACCAGCCATGATTGTTGGTATGGATCAGAAGACAATCCCAGGGCCGGATTCGCGATTTCAGGTCGTTGATGGAGCCCTGAAACCCGGCCCGGTTACCCTGGCCATTGACGACCATACGCCATGCCGACCCGTCCGGACCGAAACCGGCCGATGCAGCAGGTTCCGTCCATCCCGAACTCCACACCGCCTGATTGTAGTTAATGGACCCGTCATAGTTCAGGACATAGATGTCGGCGGTGTCGTAACCATAAACATCCACCAGCGTGCGGTAGAAGAATTCCAGGTCGTTGACATGACGGCCGTTCGATGCGCCGGAGAAAAGGATGGCATAGCGTCTCCCACGAATCCAGAACTTGAGCGGGAAGGGAGCCAGTTTGGCGTAGGCGCTCAGCTTGGCTGGATCAAGCCTCACCCTTATCTTTTTTTTTCTCTTATAACGCTCGGTGGTCTCGCTGCTCCGGAACAGTTCCAGTGTATCCGGTTTTTGAAGCATGAAGTACGGGAACTTGGCCGGTACTTTGCGAATGAATTTACCGCTCTCCGCTTCGTACAGCAGATAATGGCACCGGTGGCCGAAGTTTTTGCCCGGTTCATCATCGACAAAGACCACATAAGTTGGTTTGTCAAATTTTATTTGTTCCGTGACAACATCAATTGCTTCGCCTTTCTGCATCACTTTATGGTCCAGATAAAGCAAAAAATCCCGGTTGCCATCGTTGTTGCGGAGTACTCGCTCCTCTGCATCCTTTTTGATTTTGTCAAATGGCTCTTTCATGTTTTACCTTCCATTTCATGAGATTGTCTTTTCAAATACCCGTTTTAGATCCACTTTGCTAATGCGGCTTCCTATCTGTGACCCCTCACGCTGCTTCACCTCCCTTAATTTCTTGAATTCAACACTTGAATTTCTTACCAGCCGAACAACTATCCTTTTTATAGTAGATCCTTCCGCGGTTCGAGTTTACCCGCTGGTTCTCCGGACGGAAGTTGTTGACATTATCCACACGGTTGTTGAGAAGATCGAGCCATTGTCCGTTTGAGGAAAAAGGTATATCAACGAATTGGTCGAATGATAAGAAATTGCACACGACAATAGACTTTTCTGTTTCACCTGCTCGGTCATTCCTCCACCGATGGAATATGACTACGTCCTTGGCGATATTAGCGCCGTATCCCTCGGAATTGAAATATTGCTCAGACGCAAACGGGGACGGTTCCATTTTTCCCTTTTTCCCTCCACAGAGGTTTTCAGACAAAATATCCATAACCCACCAACAGATTCTCTCAGTTGTTGCTTCTAATACCTTAATTTTGTTTTACTCACAATCCTTCGAATCTCCTCGATCCTTGTCCGATTGATCCGATAGTGAAGTCTCGAATTCCCGCCTTCTTGTTCGAGGATCAATCTTTTGGAGACGAGACCGGCAAGTGCCTCTCTCACCTTTTCCCTCTGAAATTTGATTTCCTGTTCCAGAAGCCACCACTCAGCAATCCCGTCGAGTGTATCCTGGGCACTTGGATTGTCGATCATGTACGCCAGGATTTTGCGGGCGATGTCATCATCGTTCACGATAGAATCTTATGATTGCAATTCGCATACCACTGATTCTTGAAGATTCTTGCGGGAGCAAAGGGAAGGTGTGTCGCCGATAAATCGTTTATTGTGGCGTTCTTCGCGGGGGTTCAAAGAAATTGAATTGCTTCGCTGTATTTCTGTGCGCCAGCCGAATCGGACTTTTTTGTCCTGTGTAAGATAAAGAGAGCGGCCGGACCCTCCACAAAGACGGCGGGCAAGCAAGCCGGAATGACAGGGAAGAGGCGAACTTGATCAATTGGCAAAGGGCACGATTTGCATCAGGACAGATTTATCATAGCGAATGCGGGTGATTGTCCGGGTTCTTGGGAGCGCCCAACTTGAAACTCCGCACGTCAATCTTATATTTTCTGATCAACTCCCAGAAAGCCCGCCTGTTCTTCTTCGCTGCTTTTGCGGCATGAGAAATATTTCCGCTGCAGGCGAGCAAAAGCTTTTCGATGTAATCCTTTTCAAATTGACCGATCGCCGTTGACTTCGCTGTCCGGAACGATTCCCGGAATGATGCATTTTCGGCAGAAGGAAGCACGATTTCCGAATCCAGTATAATATCTTCTTCGCAGAAGACTACGGCCCGCTCTACTGTGTTTTCAAGTTCTCGCACATTGCCCGGCCAGTCATACATAAGGAGTTTCCGGCGGGCCTCCTGAGTAAACCCTCTCACCTGTTTACGGAATTCCGTGGAGTATTCGAAAAGGAAATGTTCTGCCAGTAAGGGAATATCGGATCTCCGGTCGCGGAGAGGCGGCATGAAGAGAGGAACGATATTGATGCGATAGTAAAGGTCTCGACGGAACCCACCTTGCCGCACCGACTGCTCCAAATCTACGTTTGTTGAGGCGATAACCCTCGTGTCCGCCCGGCATATCTTCGTGCTGCCGAGCATTCTGTAATCCTTCTCCTGTAGAAACCGCAGCAGCTTGGCCTGCACAGGCAAGGGCAGGCAATCAATCTCGTCGAGGAAAAGGGTGCCGCCGTCGGACTCATGGATCAGTCCTTGTTGCGAAGAATCCGCGCCTGTGTATGCTCCGCGCACATGTCCGAACAGTTCGTTTTCAACCAGCTCAGCAGGAATCGCGCCGCAACTGACGGGAACAAACGGTCTGCCCGAGCGTGAACTGAGATAATGAATGGCGCGGGCGCAGATCTCTTTGCCCGTGCCGGTCTCGCCAGAAATCAGGACGCTGGCATCGCATTGAGCGATAATGGGAATCTTCTTCACTTCCCGGAGAAAGACGGGACTCTCTCCCACCAGTTGCTTTAATCCAATTTCTTCTTTCAGTTTGCGAACGATCAAAGAGTCGCAATGTTCCTGCGCCCTTCCCTGTCCGCTCAAGGGATCTGAATCAAGAGAAAAGCTTTTGGCGTCTTGAATCAAGGTTGCCTCGTTTCAGTACCGTTCAAGAACCACAAACAGCAAAAAACTCGATTCTTTTTTTCTTTGTTGCGCGAGTCCGGTTCTCCCCCTACCGGAGCCGTGTCTTCTATTGTAGCAAGAGATAATAGAAATTTTAACAGAAAACAAGTTACAGATAGGTCACAGATTTGCGGAAAAATAGATGGTAGGATATTATGATGAAAAATCAATGAGATACGAGCGAAGCCTGTATGAAGCGAGGCAGGAAGAGCTACCCGAAGGCCACATCGAGCACCATCATTAGAGCAAACCCAAGCATTGCACCGGCGGTTGCTACATGAGTATTTCCTCCGCGCTGTGACTCCGGCACGAGTTCCTCGACGACCACAAAAATCATGGCTCCGGCGGCAAAAGACAGAGCATAAGGCAAGATCGGTTGTGCAGCAATAACGGCGGCGGCTCCCAGGACGCCCGCAATTGGTTCGACTATCGCGGACAACTGTCCGTACCAGAAACTCTTCAATCGAGACATTCCCTCACGACGAAGAGGCATGGATACCGCGAGACCCTCCGGAAAATTCTGGATGCCGATACCGACGGCCAACGCAGCTGCTCCGGCCAAAGTTGCCGCTGGAATGCCGGCAGCGACCGCTCCGAAGGCAACTCCCACGGCAAGCCCTTCCGGAATGTTGTGCAAAGTTATTGCAAGGATGAGCAGCGTGCTCCGCTGCCAACTCGTTTTTATTCCTTCAGCTTCCTCCATGGGAAATCCGAGATGCAGATGTGGAAGTTTTGTGTCAATGCCTCTTAAGCATATGCCCCCAAAAAGAAAACCGGCCACGGCAGGCATCCATGCAGGGATGTCCTTTCCTTCGGACATTTCGATGGCGGGGGCGAGTAGTGACCAGAAACTCGCGG
>JBFLXP010000147.1:0-7390 GCA_040757315.1 Nitrospirota bacterium | reverse complement strand
GGGTTAAGGAATGTGACGCTGCCCGCCTTGTCCTTCTCGCACTTCACCCCGGCAGATTACTCATTTAAGAATGGTGGAGCTGATCGGGATCGAACCGACGACCTCTTGAATGCCATTCAAGCGCTCTCCCAACTGAGCTACAGCCCCAAGAGTTTATAAGTTAACATATTGCTCGCCGGGTTGACAACAGTTGCGGCACTTTTTGGACTACGTCGAAATCGAACAATCTGTCTATTCCCGCGATCCTGAAAGCTTTTGCTGCTCCGGGTATCCATTACAACAGTAAAGAAAGATTCCGGGCAAGCCGGAATGACAGAGTGGAAAATGAAAGAATGAACTGCCGGCGGTCCCGAACATTTTTCGGTCGCGATGCGCAATATTTTCCCTTACGCCCTCTCCCTACCCCTCCATCTCACAGGGGAGGGAACGATAAGGAATTGACTATCCGGAGCGAACAGATATACCATTCATGAAATGCGGAAATCAAAGGCTGCTAAGCGCGAACCAGAGCGGGAGACCGGTATGAATCCTGACGCGAAGATCTGGTGCGCGAAAAATGATTGCTGGAAGCACGTGAAAGTCTGTCAGAAGTGCAGGCTCCGGGACTGGTGTCCTTCATTCGAAGGGTACGTCAGCCCGCATTTGTTTGAATAGCGGCATTCTCATTCCTGTCCACCTTGAAAAATCTTCCCCCCATCGGTGAACATAGACTCATGGATCTCTTTAAGGAAGAAGCGACCGGGCAGCCGCTGGCATACCGTATGTGTCCGAGGACGCTTGAAGAATATGCGGGTCAGAAGCACATCCTCGGCGAAGGGAAACTGCTCAGAAGAGCGATTGAAGCTGATAGAATATCATCCATTATCCTCTACGGCCCGCCCGGAACCGGCAAGACAGCCCTTGCAAGGGTAATCGCCGAAAGGACCAAAGCCCATTTTGAATGGCTGAACGCCGCAACTATCGGTCTCGATGAGATCAGGAAAGTTATTAATGCCGCGAAGGCGAGAAAAGCAAGGGGCGTGAGAACGATCCTGTTTCTCGATGAGATCCACCGGTTCAACAAACTCCAGCAGGATGCTCTTTTGCCGGATGTCGAGGAAGGGAACGTCGTCCTCATCGCCGCAACAGTGGAGAATCCCTTTTTCTACGTTAACTCCGCGCTTCTTTCGAGAAGCCAGATCTTCGAGCTGAAGCCTCTTTCGCAGGAGGATATCCTTTTTGTCCTGAAGAGCGCTTTGCAGGACAAGGAACGCGGAATGGGGAGTATGAATATCAGCATCGATGAGGAGGCCCTGTTGCATATCGCGAAGATGTCCGACGGCGATGGAAGAAAGGCCCTTTCAGCCCTTGAACTTGCCGCTCTTACAACTCCGCCGGATTCGAGCGGACGGATAAGGATTACGCTGCCGATTGCGGAGGAGTCTATTCAGAAAAAGGTAGTCGTTTACGACAAGAAGGGCGATCAGCATTACGATACGATTTCGGCATTCATCAAGAGCATGAGAGGTTCAGACCCGGACGCGGCCCTCTACTATCTTGCGAAGATGATCTACGCCGGGGAAGATCCCCGGTTTATCGCGCGGCGGATCGTGATCTGCGCTTCGGAGGACGTCGGCAATGCGGATCCGATGGCTCTGGTACTCGCAACGTCCGCCTTGCGCGCGGTTGAATTCGTCGGAATGCCCGAGGCCCGCATTCCGCTCGCTCAGGCCGTTGTCTATATCGCAAATGCACCAAAGAGCAACGCTTCCTATAAAGCCATAGAAGCTGCGCTGAAGGACATTCAGGCGGAAGAAACAATGGAGGTCCCCGATCATCTGAAAGACGCCCATTATCCGGGCGCTAAAAAATTGGGACGCGGCGAAGGTTACAAATATCCCCACGATTATGGCGGACACGTTGATCAAGACTATCTGAAAAAGAAGAAAAAGTATTATAATCCCTGACATCCATGATCTCTCAATCCTGCCTCGAACTTTTAGAATTCCACAAGCTGCTCAGGCTGATCTCCGATCTCGCCAACAGTGAAGCGTCGCGTCTTGAGGCGCTGGACATCCATCCGCTGAATGAAAGACATGATATCGAAACCCGTCAGAGCCTGATTTCGGAGTTCCGAAAACTGGCCCACGAAGGAGCACCGCTCAGGCTCTCCCATTTCTCCGACATAACCCCTCATATCGGGAGGATCAGACCGGAGGGCGCCATTCTCGAAGCAAAAGAGCTGGCGGATTTTGTCCCGGTCCTGAGCATCGCTTCGGCCGTCTCTCTCCAGTTGATTGAAAGGGAGGACCTACCCTTTCTCAAGGAGGCCGCAAAAGACCTGACGGGATTCCCGGACATACTCAGGACACTTCAGAAATCTATAGATTCTGAGGGAAACATCCTCGATACAGCATCGTTCCTTCTTGCCGATTTGCGGAGCCGGATAAGAAAACTCGAATTCAAAATAAGGAAGAAACTCGAAGAGATCGTCAGGGACGAGCGGATCTCCACATTTCTCCAGGACGACTTCGTGACGCAGCGTTCCGGCAGATGGGTGATCCCCGTGAGGATGGACTCGAAAGGGCAGGTTCCGGGCGTTGTCCATGACGTCTCGAAATCCGGAGAGACCGCTTTCGTCGAACCGCTTGCCATCATAAATCTTGCGAACGAACTCGAAAATGTCATCGCCGAGCAAAAGGCGGAAGAAATCCGCATCCTCAGAAGAATCTGCTCGGACCTGAGGGCTGTCATCGACAGGATCGAAAGCGAGTTCCGCACAATCGTATACATGGACGTTCTGAGCTGCATTGCGAAGTTTGCCGATAGAGTCGGTATGAATATGCCTTCGGTGAACCGCTCCGGATCAGTGGACCTCGTACAGGCAAGACATCCCCTCCTCCAGTTGGCTTTCGAGAAACGGGGCGACGGACGGCAGGTGGTTCCTCTCGACGTCCAACTGGGTGGGGATAATACCGTTATGGTGATCACAGGAGCGAATGCCGGAGGGAAGACGATTGCGATCAAGACCATCGGCCTCCTTATGCTTATGGCGCTGTCGGGCATGCCGATCCCCGCCGACTCCTCGTCTCACATGCCCCTCATTCGCAATCTGCTCGCGGACATAGGAGACGAGCAGTCGATCGAGGATAACCTCTCGACGTTTTCCGCCCATGTTTCCAATATCTCGGAGATACTGGAAGAGACCGACACTGATGCCGTTATCCTGCTGGACGAGCTCGGCACCGGCACCGATCCCGAGGAGGGCGCTGCCCTCGCCTGCGCGATCCTGAAGGATATAAGGAAAAGCGGAGCCCTCGCTTTCGCCACCACTCATCTTTCGGAAATTAAGGGATTCGTGCACCGGACCGAGGGAATGCTTAACGCGTCCATGGAGTTCGACCGCAAGACTCTGAACCCTCTGTACCGCTTGCGGATAGGAGAACCCGGTCAGTCGCACGCCCTTGATATAGCCAGAAGATACGGTCTGCCGGATCGCATTGTATCGGATGCCCAGGACATGCTTGGAAATATCAAAGTGGAATTCGACAACCTGATCGCGGACCTTGAGGAGAAGAGGAGCCGGTACGAGAAAGGATTGGAAGACCTTCGCAAACAGCAGTCGGACGTCCTTGAGAAAAACAGGAAGCTGGAACAGATTCTGTCCGAGTCGAAGATGAAACACCGCGAGATGCTAGCACAGGCGTATAAAGAGGCTGCCGACATCATTTCTAAAACCCGAAGGCAGATGCACGGATTTCTGGATGAACTGAAGAAAAAAGGCCGCACCGAGAGCCGCAGGGTGTTGAAACAGGTTGATATCCAGGCAAAACAGGTGGAAGAAAGAATCAGGCAGTTCGAACCGGACACGGCCGCCCCGTCAATTGAAGATCTGAAGACGGGCGATGTCATATTTGTGAGGTCTCTCCACTCGGACGCATCCATAGTAGATATAAACACAAAGACGGGACGCCTGAAGGTCGCTTCCCGAAATATGGAGATCGAGGTGCCGGTTTCGGACATCCGCATGAAGAAAGGAACCGCCCAGATTCCCGCAAGAGAGCCAGTCAGGATTCCCGAAGCTGAAGAGATCGTACCGCTAAAATTAAATCTCGTCGGAATGCGGGTGGACGAGGCGATCTCGAAGCTCGAACGTTTCCTGAACGACGTCTCGCTGGCCGATCTGCGGGAGGTGGTCATTATCCACGGCATCGGGAAGGGACTTTTGATGAAGGCTGTGCACGAACATCTGAATGAGCATCCTCTCGTCAAGCATTACAGAGGCGGGACGATTGAGGAAGGCGGCGTCGGCGTCACGATTGTGACGATGAAGTAGAAAGCGGAGGTATTTGTGAACCGGCACTTTGTCATTCCCGCTTGTCGGGAATCTATCTCGAAGTAACGAAGAGAGATTCCGGTCAAGCCGGAATGACAGGATGACAGCCTTAGCAGAAATCGATATGTCATGGTGAGCCTGTCGAACCATGACACGAGCCCCACCTTTCGATACGCTTAGGGGGACATGATGCCACTGGAAGCCCTGCACATATGACAGCGCTTTCTTTCTTCAAATGCATTTCCGCGAATGTCGGTCTTTACTGTATAATCACCTCAACATCCGGATATCTGTCCTTAATCGCACCCTCGATGCACCGGTTGTCGCAGCTTTTGCAAGGACCGCCGCAATAGATCACTGCCTTTTTGTCCTTGAATTCAACCAATTCCGCACAACTGTCGTGCGCGGTCAGAATGCACTCAAGGCTCTCCAAAATCTCTTTGATATTCTCTGCGGTCACATCTGTTGACGGGTTGGTCAGAATAGTTTCTCCCACGACTACTGTCTTAACAAATCCCGGATCTCGGACTGACTTTCCTCATCCATAGCTCTGCCGTGCCGGAGAAAGATATCAAGGACTATGTCCGCAATTTCTCTTTTCGTCTCATCGGGGGCAAGACGGAATGCCGTGCGCAGAGGCGGGACAGCCTCACGCCATCTGCCGAGGTTCAGATACGATCTGCCAAGGTAAAGATATCCTTTTCCGAATTCGGGATCGAACTCGATGGCTTTTTCAAAATGGCTAACAGCGTCCGCATAGCGGCCGCTGTTGAAAAGAGACAGCCCCGTATCGAATTCGGACCGCGCCTGCCTTGCCTGCAGACCGGCACAGGAGACAGTATGGAGAAGAATAGCGGAGACGATTATTCCACGTACGATTTTGAATGCTTTCATGATTTCCATGATACAGGAAAACTATTCCCTTATCAAGGCGATAAAATCGACTTCCGTCCAGATTGAGTAGAACCTATCTCAAAATCCCATCTCTTCGTCGTCGGATCTTTTTTTGTCATTCCCGCGCAGGCGGGAATCCAGTTCTCTCGGGCCTTTCTGGATGCCCGCTTTCGCGGGCATGACGGCTTTTTTTGGGGGAAACCGATTTTGAGATAGGTTCTATCCACATCACTATGTCCGATTGCTTTGGACGGCAATAACGTGGTTTGACTTCCGACGCAACCATACTGTATGTTGATGGTATGGAATTTTCTCACAGACTTTATACGATTGTGGCGCTTTTTGCTGTCACCCTATTAATCAATCTGCCTTTCGGCTATGCCCGGGCCCGGACCCGGAAATATTCATTCCGCTGGTTTCTTTACATCCACCTGCCCATCCCCCTCATCTTCGCCGCCAGAACCATTTCGCACATCGAGATGAAATACATTCCCGTCTTCGCGCTCGCTGCTGTCATCGGACAGATACTCGGCGGCAAACTTGAGCTTTAGAACGATTATGAACAAGCAAATGCCGGGCAGGAGCAGAAGAGCATTGGAGCGGCTTTTGTCTCCCGAATGCTTTCGGGAGACACCTCGGAGATCCCGATTTATCGGGATCGAGAATGAGCGATGATGCTCTGCTCCTGCCACGCGTAAGGGGTTAGTGGTGCTTGCAAACATTCTTGTTAAGCCGGGGAAGATAGAACTACGTGAGGTGCCGACGCCGCAGCCGTCCACCGGAGAATTGGTCATACGCATCAAGGCCGCTCTAACCTGCGGCACCGATCTCAAAGCATTCAAACGCGGACATCCTGTTATTCCCATGCCGGGCGTCTTCGGCCACGAGTTTTCAGGGATAGTGGCGTCTGTCGGAAAGGGTGTCAGGGGCTTCAAAGAGGGAGATGAAGTTATGGCCGCCCACAGCGCACCCTGCCTTGCATGCAGATACTGCAATAAGAAACTGTTTAACCTCTGTGAGAATATTATGAGTTCAAAAGTCCTCGGCGCTTTTGCGGAATACATTCTTCTGCCGCCGCATATTGTTAAACAGAATGTGTTCCATAGGCCGAAAAATCTTTCCTTCGAAGAGGCCGCTTTTCTCGAACCACTCTCATGTGTGGTCCACGGTATCGAGCCTCTTGACGTAAGAAAGGGAGACACGGCGCTCGTCATCGGGTCAGGTCCCATCGGGCTTCTGCATTTGCTTCTTTTGAAAGAAAAAGGTATGGATGTATGCGTGATTGACAAACACAAGAAGAAACTAAGAACCGCAAAAAAAATCGGGGCGGATTCCATTTCTATTTCTGCATCAAGAGATTTCATCGGCTTCGACTATGTATTCGAATGTACGGGCATGCCCGAAGTATGGGAAGCGTCAGTGTATTCCGTAAGAAGAGGCGGGACCGTTGTCCTTTTCGGCGGCTGCAAGTCAGGGACGACAGTCGCCTATGACACCGGGAGAATACATTACGATGAGATAACGCTAAAGGGAGTTTTTCACTTCACGCCTGATGACGTAAAAAGGGCTTATGAGCTCCTCCGAAGAAAGAGAATCGATGTATCGCCGCTCATCTCCGGCAGATATCCTCTGAAACACACACAGAAAGCATTCGAGCGACTCTCCGGAGGTGAAGGGCTAAAATATGCAATCATTCCCTGAATTTGTACCGGTAACCATCGACAAAAGCCATATTGCCTGCGGATTCTCTGATTAAGTCTCCAATATTTCTTTCAGTGCGACTGCGTTATTGTGCTTCTCATCTCTGGCCGCATATAGAAGTGTAATCACGGTAAATGTATTCCTATGAATTCCTCATTTTCTTGTATGTATTGATCAATCCGTTCGTTGAGACATCGTGTGAAGACACCTGTTTCTCATCATGAAGCTCGGGGAGGATTTTCTCCGCGAGCTGCTTGCCGAGTTCAACTCCCCACTGATCGAAACTGAAGATATTCCAGATAACCCCCTGCACGAAGATCTTGTGCTCATACATCGCGATAAGGCTTCCAAGTGTCCGCGGAGTGAGCTTTCTGAAGAGAATCGAATTGGTCGGCCTGTTTCCCTGAAATGTTCTGAACGGCGCAAGCATCCTTATCTTCTCATCGTCCAGTCCTGCTGCCTTGAGTTCTGCGACGACCT
>JBFLXP010000146.1:0-7408 GCA_040757315.1 Nitrospirota bacterium | reverse complement strand
CTGCAGGAGGTCGTAAAAAAGGCACTGCCCCATGAAGGCCTCTAAAAAGGAATTCATAGCCGAAGCCGAGGACCTCCTTTTCGAATGCAGGCAGTGCGTCCTCGAAATTCAGGACACTTATCTCACATCGCTCAGTCCGGACACAGTCAATGCACTGTTCCGCTCCGTGCATACTCTGAAGGGTCTTTCAGGCCTTTTCGGCAATCAGGGCATAACGGACATCAGTCACGCTCTGGAATCGCTGCTGGACGACATACGCCTTGGAAGAATCGCTGTGAGCGAAGACGTGGTGAGTTTTCTTTTCAGAAGCACCGACGTCCTTAGGAGCGCTATCGACGCGCTCAAAGAAGATACCCTTTTTGATCTGTCGGCCTACATCGAGGAAGTAAATAATTTCCGGGCCTCAATGCAGGCCGGGGAAAAAGGTCCGGACATAAGAGGCATCATCGACGACTCCATACTCAAGATTCTTTCGGAATACGAAGAACACAGACTGAAAGCGAATATCAAGGACGGCAACGGAGTCTACCTTATAAATGCGATCTTCGACCTTGCGACCTTCGACGTATCTCTCGATGAAATGACAAAGAAGATAAAAGCTGAAGGTGAACTTATTTCGACGCTTCCGACGTCTTCCGGAGTGCCGGACGGTTCCATAGGCTTCAAACTGATGCTTGCAAGCGGCAAGGATGTTAAAGAATTGGAGGAATCCCTGGGCGGGCCGATGGAAGTCCTCGTTCAGGCCAGGCATGCCGGCCTGCCGGCTTCAAAAAAACAGGACCAGACCATGAAGAGTGCAACGACAACGGTCAGGGTCGATATCGACAAACTCGACAGGATACTTAATACCATAGGTGAACTCACTCTGGCGAAGGACGCGGTAAAAAGAATCGGGTCGGAGATTGAGGAGACTCATCCCTATTCGCCTCTGATCAGAGACATCCACAAAATATCGATCTCCCTCGAAAGGAGACTTGCCGAACTTCAGGACGAAGTGCTTGCCGTGCGCATGGTGCCTGTCGGCCAGATTTTTTCGCGCCTTGCACAGGTCATTCGCCGCTACTCAAGGGAGAGCGGAAAAGAGATAGAACTCACTCTGTACGGCGAGGATACCGAGGTCGACAAGTCTATCGCCGAAGAGATCGTGGATCCCCTGATGCACCTTGTGAGAAACGCCGTCGACCACGGCATCGAACCTCCTGAAGAAAGACGGCGGAAGGGGAAGCGGCCGCAGGGCTCGGTCATGCTCAATGCATCCCAGAAAGGCAACCACGTTATCATCGAAGTCACGGATGACGGAGCGGGCATTGACACTGAGAAGGTCAGGGAAAGGGCTGTCGAGAAGGGCCTGATGGAAAGCGGCGCGGCGCTCGGTGACAGAGAAATAATCGACTTCATTTTCGCTCCCGGTTTCAGCACGAAGGATACAGTGAGCGAAATCTCCGGGAGAGGCGTCGGCATGGATGTCGTTAAAGAGAAACTCTCCCTCCTTGGCGGTTATACGGAAGTTCAGACAAAGAAGGGGTGGGGGACGACGATCACTCTCACACTGCCGATTACTCTGGCCATTATAAGGGCTCTGCTTGTCCGGGTCGGCAAAGAGCGATTTGCCGTGCCTCTTTCGGCCATAGCCGAGATCGTTGCATTAGACCGGAAAGAGATCCAGACGATAGAATGGAAGGACGTCTATTATCTTCGGGGCGAGATGCTTCCGATTATCAGCGTCGGGAAGGCATTCTCACTCGAAGCCGACAATGCTGCTCAGACTTTCGGGGTTGTCGTCGGTTTCGGCAGAAGAAGGCTGGGACTGCTCGTTGACGAGATCCTTGGACAGCATGAAATAGTGATCAAATCCCTCGGTTCGTACTTGAAGGGGCTGAGCGGCTTCGCGGGCGCAGCTGAAATCGGCCGCCACGAGGTGATACTGGTTCTGGATGTCGAGGCCATCATCGAACAATCTCTGGCAAAACAGGAGGGGCTTTCCTATGTATGAGGCGTTTTATGGATTGAATCAGAGACCCTTTTCCAAAACGCCGGACCCGAAATTCCTGTTTCTGAGCAAAAGCCATGAAGAAGCGCTCGCCAGGCTGCAATACGCCGTCGAAGAGAAGGAACTCGTCCTTCTCACCGGTGAAGTGGGAAGCGGCAAAACAACCCTCACGCGGGCGCTCATGGACTCTCTCGGCGGACAATACCGCGTTATTGTGATCATCAATCCCCAGCTCACGCCGGTCCAGTTTCTGCGAACAGTGGCAAAGCGCCTCGGCATCGAGATACCGCACAATTTCAAGGACAACCTTCTCGATGCGGTCTATGAACGGGTATACAAAGATTACGAGTCGGGCATTACGCCCGTGATTATCATAGATGAAGCTCAGCTCATACCCGCGAAAAGTACTTTTGAGGAGATAAGGCTTCTGACAAACTTCCAGTTGGACCACACAAATCTTCTCTGCCTGATCCTCGTGGGTCAGACCGACTTGAGAAAACGTTTGAACCATAAAACCTATCTGCCTCTGAGACAGAGGATCGGCCTCTTTTATCACCTCGGTCCGCTTGAAGCCGGAGAGATTAAGGGTTACATAGAGCACAGGCTCCGCATTTCGGGCCTTGACTCTCCTCTCTTTACAGACAAAGCTATCCGGAATCTTTACCAGTATTCGGGAGGAATCCCCCGGTTGATTAACAGCATCGCCACTTCGGCTCTCCTCGAAGGTTTCGGCCGGGAGACGCACAACATAGACGAAACGCTTATAAACGACGCAGCCAGGGAGCTCGGCTTGAATGGATATCGCGAAAATTAGGAAAAAAATGCAGCAGCCCGAGACCGGGGACCCGGCGCCCCGGCAAACCGGTCCTGCAGCTCCTTCGACTCCCCTGCAGCAGGCTAAGGCAGAACCTCCCGCAATAAGGGAACAGCCGCAAGGAGTTGTCGAAGCAGAGGCTGCCGGCGCCGTAACAGCCGAATCTGCGTCCAGGACCGGGGAAGAAGCAGGCGGAATCGTCGAACTTCTGACATTCAAGCTCTTCAGGGAAGACTTCGCCTTCAGGATTTCCGAGCTCGATGAGATATTGAAGTTCCAGCATATAACCCACGTGCCGAAGCTTCCGGATTATGTTCTGGGCATCACCTCGTTAAGGGGGAAAGTCATTCCCGTGATAGACCTGAAGCGAAAACTCTCGCTCTCGGGAGAATCCGGCGATGATGAGCAGCGCAGGAGAAAGATTCTGATCATCAAAGGACCGAAGGGGCCGATCGGCGCGGCTGTGGACTCGGTCGCAGCGGTTGTCCGCATTGCAGAGTCTGAGATGATGCCGCCGCCTTCTCACCTTTCTGAAGAGGAATCGAAGTTCGTCACGGGGGTCGCTGTGGTGGACAAACGGTTCGTATCGATAGTGAACATGCAAGAGGCAACGGACCTGCATCTAAAATAAAAAGGGAGACTCTATGCAACGGAGATTTAGAGACAGCCTCGATTTCAAATTCACGGTCCTGATCATCTCGCTGTTGGTCGCCGGTGTCCTTCTCTTTATTGTACTGTCCCTGCTGAAGGAGGTCGGCGCTGCAGCATTGGCCGCTTTGTCGGCGGGATCGGCGATTGCCGTAACGTATGTGTCCCTGCTTGTTGTCAGGAGGATTTTTATTGATCCTCTTCGGTCCATCGAAGAAAACTCGAAGTCTTTGTCTACGGGCAGATTTGTCCCGATACATGTCGGAAGAAAGGACGAGATAGGAAGGCTGAGTAGGGTCCTCCGGGAATCCGCCCGCTCGTTGACCGACCTTCTCCAGAGGGTCAAGAACGGGTCCAGAAGGGCAGCACAGGTGGCTGAAAAAGTTGAGGTCGAATTCAGGGGCGTATCGGAAAATACGAAGCGCGAGTCGGAGGCCATAGCGAATATTGCGAGTTCCGTCGAGCAGATGAATTCGGCCGCGATAGAAATATCCGAGAATACCGAACATCTGGCTTCGTCCACCGAAGAAAAGGCAGCTTCCATGGAAGAAATGGTGGCCAGCATCGGTGAGGTTGCGAAAAGCGCCCAGGATCTCTCCACCATAATCGATTCTACATCGGCATCGATCGAAGAGCTGTCGGCAACCATAAAGGAAGTGGCGAACAAGGCCGAAGATCTTGCCTCGTCTTCCGAGGAAACCCTCACTGCGGCCGAAGAGATTGCATCTTCCGTCAGGGAAGTCGAACAGAGCGCGAAGGATTCGGCTCTGCTTTCCGAGAAAGTGAAGGACGAAGCTTCGACGCTGGGAATCGCATCCGTCAACAAGACGATAGACGGGATACGGGATATCAAGGCATCCTTCGAAAAGACGGCCGACTGCATCAAGAAACTCAGCGTCCGGTCCGACGAGATCGGGAAAATTCTCACCGTCATCGACGAGGTTACCGATCAGACCACGCTGCTTGCCCTGAATGCCGCGATCCTCGCAGCTCAGGCCGGCGAGCACGGCAAGGGATTTTCAGTCGTCGCCGACGAAATAAAAGATCTGGCCGAGAGAACGTCCTTCTCGACACATGAAATCGCCGGATTGATCCAGGCGGTTCAGCAGGAAGTCAGAGATGCTATGGATGCGATGGATGAAGGTCTCGGTTCCGTTGAAGAAGGTCTGACTGTTGCAGGAAACGCAGTGGTCGCCCTGGATACGATCGTCGAGAGTTCAAGGCAGTCTGCAGAGATGTCGAATGCCATCGAACGTTCCACGGCAGAACAGGCCAGGACCACGCGCCTTGTTTCAGACTCAATGGAGAAAGTCAAGAACATGGTATCTCAGGTTGCCAAGGCAACCCTGGAACAGAGTAAAGGTGCGCATCTCATAACAAGGGCCATGGAAAAAATGCGTGACGTCGCGAATCATGTCAGCTCGGCAACAAGCGAACAGCTCATCAATACCAGGCTCATATCCGAAGCGATAGAGACCGTCTCCGAAAAGAGCCGACAGATAGCCAAGGCCATCCAGGAGCAACGGTCCGGCGCAAGCCAGATTTTCGGCTCCATCGAGAAGATAAAGGACATCCCTAAGAATACTCTCGATAGCGTCTTTGCCATCAACCAGTCTCTCAGGGGTCTCCTCAGAAATACGGAACTAGTGGCAAAGGAAATCGAAAAGATCACCCCTTACGAGGAGGTCCCGGAAGCGGGGGGGGAGACCGACATAATCCGGTTCGGGATCGAGCCTGTCGGCTCGTCTCCGCTTGACATGTCGCAGAAGTTTTCGCCGTTTGCCGAGTACCTCGGCAAGCAGTTGGGAAAACGTGTGGAACTAAAAGTCGTTTCCGATTATGAAGGTTTGATCCGGGATATCGGCAAAGGCTTGGTCGATTGCTGCTTCATGAATCCTATCACATATCTGAAAACGACGGGGAAAAACGGCGCCGAGATCGTGGCCAAGGCCTTGACAGACGGCAAATCCTCGCACCGCTCGGTCATCATTGCAAAAACCGAGAGCACAATACGCACGGTCGAAGATATCAGAGGAAAGAGATTCGCCTTCAGTACCCGGCATTCCATATCCGGCTACATAGCGCCGAGGTTTATGCTCCTGAATGCCGGAATAGATCTGAAAGATCTCCTCCATTACGAGTATCTCGGCCCGCACGAGAACGTCGTCAAGGCGGTGCTCGACGGCTCATTCGAGGCAGGAGGGGTGACCGAGAGTGCAGCTTTCCGGTACAAAGATAAGGGGATCAGGTTAATTCAGTCTTCCGGAGAACTTCCGGGTTTCATCATGTGCGTGAACAGAACATTGCCTGAGACTCTCCGGGTATCTTTCGCACAGGCGGTTGTCTCTTTGAAAGACAGCACGCCCGAAGGAGCTTCCATCCTGCATTCAATATATGAGAGGTACAGCGGCTTCACGAATGCCTTTGATCAGGATTTAAAAGGCCTGGAAACGATGATGAAACGACTGGGAATGCTCGAATGACGGAAAATAAGAAGTTCGCTGTATTTGCCGTGGGGAGAGAAGATTTCGGGATAGATATCAAACAGGTAGTCGAAATCCTTCATACACAAAAAGTCTATACCTTGCCCGAGCTCCCCGATTTTCTATCCGGAATAATATCTGTGCGCGGCGAAGTGATCCCTCTTCTCGATCTCAGAAAGCGCTTCGGCCTCTCTTCCGACGAGATAGCGGAACTCACCATAGTTGTTCGGTATGACGAGGAGAAGATTGGGCTTATTGTCGACAAGGTCAAGGAAATCATTACTCTTCGCGTCGATGAAATCATATCTCCTCCATCCATCTTCATGGGCCTCAAACAAAAATATCTCACCGGGCTCGGGAAAAAGGACGACAGGATTATCATCCTTCTCAACCTGGATTTCATCCTTTCTGCCGAAGAAAAGATCGCGCTGCAAGAATCCGAGGGATCCCTTGGAGAACATGCCGGAACTTAAGGATAACGATGTCGAAGTGCGGAGAGAAGCCGTTGAGAGGCTGAAAGGCCAGCCGGGGGCGCAGACCGTCAGCCTGCTCCTTTCAGCTCTGGAAGACACGCACTGGAGGGTGAGAAACACCGCCGTAGATATTCTTCTTGAAGAGCATCCCCCCGAAACATACATCAGGGGACTCATCGATCTTCTCTACCGCGAGGAGAACGCGGGCGCGAGGAACTCGGCGATAGAGGCTCTCATCCGTCTCAACAAGAAAGCGACTCCCTATCTCATCGAGGCGTTCGATACCGAGAACAGGGATGTCAGGAAGTTTATTATTGACGTGCTTGGCGAATTCAGGGACAGCAGGTCTCTTTCCCTCATGCTCCGCGCCTTGAACGACGATGACGAAAATGTACGCGTCACCGCGATTGAACATCTCGGCAAAGTCGGGGAATCCTCTGTCGTCGACGCCCTCATCGGAGTCCTCGAAAGCGACGATCTCTGGACCGCCTATCCTGCTGCGGATGCACTCGGGAGAATAGGAGACCGGAAGGCAGTGCCCGCTCTGATCAGGGCTCTTGACAACAAGACTCTCAGGACTCCGGCCATAAAGTCACTGAGCCTGATCGGAGACCCGGACACCTTGCAGCATCTCGTTCCTCTCCTCGAAGATCCATCCAAGACCGTTCGTGAAGAGGCGCTCCATGCGGTATGCAGGTTCTATCGCCAAGGGGTGGCCGAAGATTTCATTGCCCGTGAAGTAAAAAGGCTTTTAGGTGAAAAGATATTCGATATTCTCATGATTCACGCGCATTCGTCAAAAGCTGAAGTCAAGATATCCGCTATTCTCCTGCTCGGCCTGATGAGGGATCAGCGCGTTTTTGCTCCGCTTCTCGAAATATCCCAGGAGGAAACTTTTGCCGAAGACGTCAAGAGGGCCTTTGTTTTCATCGGAAGGGACAGGCCGGAGTCTCTCCTTGAGCTTTTCACCACGGACAATCTTTACCAGAGACGATTCATC
>JBFLXP010000145.1:0-7410 GCA_040757315.1 Nitrospirota bacterium | reverse complement strand
TCAGACAAAGGTGCGCATATAGACAGAGGTAGTTTATCTGGCTTCAAGAATTGAGCCATGCCCCTCGTGAGACTATTTCTTACGGTAATGTTACAGGTTATATCTTATGTTTTGAAAGATGCGCTTTCGGTGGGATTTCAAAAGGTAAGACGCCAATTCTTTCTTCAGCAGTCGCCTTCTGAGGCTGATACCATTGGGATTTTCCTTTATGACTCTTGATCTCTTCCAGTTTTGAAAGAGGTCCAGAGTTCTGTCCAATGATTGATCATGGAGCTTTTCGATTCTCGCTCTCTGCGGCAGGGAAGTGATCAGGTTCCTGTCTATGAAGTCGCCCACTCTTTCACGGTTAAAGACGGAGAGAAATACCATGCTGTTAAGAATCCTCTTGTTCGTTCTGAAGGAAAAGATGTAACCGTCCAGGGAACTTTCAAGGAAGACGTCGTTTCTCGACTGCACCTTCCTGTCGATTTCTCTCGCCTGAATCCAGTATTTCTTGTCGATGATGCTGTCGGCTTTAAGCTCAAAGAGGGTGTGGCCGAAGTTTTTCTTGTCTGCCGTGTAGACATTATGGGCGACGGTGTCAGCGGCAAGGTGGCTCAGATATCCGTAAACGAATGATTTCTGCTGTCTTGTCTCGGCAGCTTCGAAAAGATCGAAGGCGATGTCCCAGTTATGAGAGTTCTTGTGCTCGGGCAGATATTTTTTGCCGACGATAATATCGGCCATAATGTTGCCGTAGATAAAGTCCTTCCTGTATCTCCTGATGATTTCGTGTATGCCGGCCGGGATCAACGAACCAAGGGCCAGCAGCTCGCTCCCGAGATAGACATGTGTCAACGGCCCCCATGCAAAAGCTAAGGAGGGTATGAGTAAAAAAGAAACAGACAGCAGCATCACAAGCAGTTTCATATCGACTCCTTGATCATGTTTGTAAGAAGTCTGACGCCTATGCCGGCCGCGCCTTTCGGAATATACGGCTTGTCTTTTTCCGACCATGCCGTCCCTGCTATGTCCAGATGCGCCCACGGCGTATCTCCTGCGAATTCTTTAAGAAAATATGCGGAACTGACAAGAGAGCCCGTTCTGCCGCCGGTGTTTTTCAAATCCGCGATGTCGCTTTTCAGATATTCCTTGTACTCGTCAAAAAGCGGCATTTTCCAGACCCGTTCATATGTGATATCGCCTGCCCGGCGAATTCTATCCATCAATTGTCCCTCGTTTCCCATCATCGCTATCGCCCCATCACCCAGCGCGATGGAACATGCGCCTGTTAAAGTCGCTATATCTATAATAGCATAAGGCTTGAATTTCTTTGCATATCCTATGGCATCGACGAGAGTCATGCGACCCTCGGCGTCGGTATTTACGATCTCTATGGTTTTCCCCTCCAGAGACCTGACCACGTCCCCCGGTTTTGTCGCAGACCCACCGGGCAGGTTTTCGGTCGCTGCGAGCAGCCCGACAAGGTGAACAGGCATCCGGAGTTCGGAAACAGCCTTGAACACCCCAAGCACAGCCGCGCCACCCGCCATATCATATTTCATCTTTTCCATGCTGTCGGCGGGCTTCAGTGACAGGCCCCCGCTGTCGAATGTGATCGACTTGCCGATAAGGACAAGCGGTTTTTTCCCGCTCCCGTTATAGTCGAGAACGATGAACTTGGGCGGCTCCTTCGAACCCCTTGCAACGGAGAGATAGGAATTCATGCCGAGCTTCTCCGCGTCTTTGCCGTCGAGAATTCGGACCGAGAGATTCTTCCTCCGCAGGGATAACGATGTCTTCGCGAGATGCGTCGGCGTCATGTCATTGGCGGGAGTGTTGATCAAATCCCTGGCGAACCAGACTGACTTGGAGACAGTCTGAACATAGCGAATTTCGTCCTTGAATGATTTTGAAACCTTCGAAAGGACCGTCATAGCTTCGACGGCCTTCTTGTCATCCCCCGCACTGTATTTCCTGAACTTGTAGAGTCCCAGCAGCGAACCCTCCACGAAGACAGAGGGAGATATATTCAAGGACGCGATGACCCCGGTGGAAAGAGCAAGTTTCTTCATACCCGAATTCTGCGCGTAAGATGCGGCTTTTCCTCCCGCCTGTCGCAATCTCTCCGCTGTCACATCGCCTTTCTTACCGATGCCCACGAAAAGGATCCTTCGAGGTTTAATGTCATCGGCAGCGGGAATCATAACGACTTCATTCGGCTTTCCGGAGAATTCGCGGGAGAACACTTTATTGATCAACCTTGAGGTGGAGGGACTTATGGACTGATAGACATTCGCATCTCCCTCACAGAAAGGGAGGATCAACGCGTCGCAGCTATAATCCCGTTCTCTGATTTCCCGGGCGACGATATCCATGACTTTCTAATTTTACCGGTTTTCGGCCGAAATATCCATGCGTGATTCATTGACAGAAATTTCTTTTTCGGCAATCATGTAGCTATGGGCACAGAAGTCGGACATCCTTTCTTTTACAAAGAGGCGATAGAGAGAATATCCCGTTCACGATTCACGGAGGGCAACAGGGTCACCCTTCTGTGGAAGGGCCACGAATCCTTCAGGACGATCTTCGACGCGGCGAGAAACGCCCGGGAGTTGATCTGTCTTGAATTCTATATTTTCCGGAATGATGAGACGGGTAACGAACTGGCGGACATTCTCAGACAGAAGGCATCGGAGGGCGTAAAGGTCTACGTCCTTTATGACCATTTCGGTTCTTTCGGCACACCTTTCAAATTCTGGAAAAGTCTCAAACAAGCAGGTGTAAGCATCCGGGCGTCGCGTCCTTTCAAATGGTTGTCCCCCTTCTCCTACGTTCACAGGGACCATAAGAAGCTCATCATCGTTGACGGTGTCATTGCTTTTACGGGGGGACTGAATATCGCCAACGAATACCGGGGTTACTACCGTTGGAAGAAAATCGAAGGATGGCGTGATACGGGTATTATCCTTGAAGGACCGGTTGTAAGGGACCTTCTTGACGTATTCATGAAAGGCTGGTGCATATGGAGGGGTTGTTCAATAGATTTCGTGAGAAGTATCGAGCCCATTCCGGGTGGTCTTCCGGTCATACCGATCTTTGCCAGTTCATCCAGGGGGAGAAGAAGGATGCGAAAGCTTCTGTATTACAGCATCACTCAAGCACGGAAATCCATCTTTCTGACGACGGCCTATTTCACACCGAGCAGAAGGATGCTTGAGGTTCTGGAAGAAGCGGTGTCGAGAGGGGTGGACGTCAAACTTCTTCTTCCCGGCAAATCCGACATCACAGCCGCGCATTATGCGGGAAAGGCTTCTTTCACCAGGCTTCTGAATGCAGGTGTTGAGATCTACAATTACCGCGGTGTCATCCTGCACGCAAAGACGGCTGTTTTCGACGGCATATGGAGTGTTATCGGTTCGGCTAATCTCGATTTCCAGTCGCTCAGGAAAAATGATGAGGGGAACGTGGGCATCATTGATGAGGCGTTCGGAAAACAGATGATAGATATTTTTCGAGAAGACCTTGAGCAGTCGGAGCGGATTACTCGGGAGAACTGGCGGGAACGGCCTTTCATGGAAAAGGTGAAGGAAAAGTTTTTTACGCTGTTCAGAAGAAAACTGTGAGATATCTTTGTGTGTGAATTAGGATAGATAGAGTCTGTCCATGAAATGCGATGAACGCAAGAAAATTTGTCATTCCCGCAAGCGAAGTGAGTCGGGAATCCTTCTTGTCAGCCTCGGCTGATTCGCTGAGACGAAAAGAACGATTCCGGACAAGCCGGAATGACAGAAAACAGCAACCCGAGTTTGTGGATAGACTCCAATAGCGATCTGGCTTCAGAAATTGAACCCATATCGCTTGATCTCCAGAACATCTGCTCCGGGGTATAATTTCTATATGGAACTGTGTCCTGTGTGCCAGCAGCCTGTCGACAAGTGCATTTGCTGTCCCGAATGAGGGCATGTGTGCCTCCTGGACGAGGGGGAGTTGTATTGCCCGGTTTGCAGGCCGAAACCGAAAGACGTCGCAGAGCAGAGTCGGGGGAAGGAAGAAGAAAGAAAAGAAAGCGGTGAGTGAAGAGTCTCTCATATCCGGTGAGAAATAACAGTTGCTTGATTTGCGTCATTGCGAGCAGCATATCCCGGCGCCGGGATTCTTTCTATGAGCCACAGGTCATTAAGTCATTGCGAGGAGCGCAGTGACGCGGCAATCTATCCTTTGATCCTAACAGCGAGATGGCCACGCTTCGCTCGCGATGACAATCCTTATTTAGATGTGGGTGTCAGCAACTGAGGCTTGTCTCTTTTCGCATTCACGATGCAGAAAAATCCGAAGGGTTCCTTGAAAGGATTTCTGAGTTGATGTGGGAACGAGGGTTCTATGTAAAGCGTATCAAGGAACCCGATTTTGTATTTCCGTTTGTTGACAATGCAAACGCCTTTCCCTCTCAGGCCGATCACAACATGCTCATGTCTGTGTTTTTCGAAGCTGCTGTGACCGCCCGGCGCGATCTCAAAATATCGGACATGAAACTTTGTAGATTCGCCGCGATTGCCGATCAGCGTCTGCCTGACAATGCTCGACCAATCCTTCCCTTCCGGTTTGTAGCGTTGAGTCTTTATCCCCAGCCAGGTATAATTGCCCCTGTATCGATAAAGTCGGGTTTTTTTCTCTTCGTGTGATTCTTCTTTCTTCTTCGGCCCGGTCCGCCAGTCGCAGAAGGAAGGATCTCTATCCTGTTTCTTCATCGAAAAAGCGTCCTTTCCTAATCAAATACAATAATACTTTTCAATGAATCCTTTGCCTCAGCAGTCAGCCTGAATGCCTCTTCTGTTCTTTCGATCGGAAATCTGTGGGTCACAAGATCTTTCGCACGCACCACGCCCTCCTCAATGAGATCAAGCGCATCTGCCGTGTCCGCCGGCCCGCAGGAATAACTCGTTATGATACTGACATCCCTGAAGTACAGATCGTTGGGGTCGACGGTAAGCTGTTCCCCCGGCCTTGCCGGCGTGAAGAACAAAACTCTTCCGCCTGGACCGACTGCGGCGATTCCCTTCTTCATCGCCTCGACATCGTTAGGCCCCACGATGACAAGGTCCGCCATCACGCCGTCCGTTAAAGCCGCCAGCGATTCTATGAGGTCGTCCTTCAGAACGTTGATAACCTCCTCCGCTCCGAACTCCTTAGCTTTTTCGAGGCGGTACGGCACCATATCCACGCCGATTATTTTTTCAGCGCCGTATTTTCTCGCGAGCAGGATATTCAGTTGTCCCATTACGCCGAGGCCGATTACCAAAACAATATCTCCACTCCTGATTCTCGCCCTCCTGAGTGCCTTTACAACGCAGGCGGTGGGCTCTATCAGTGTGCCATCTTCATAACTCAGTATATCAGGGAGGATGAGCGTATCATTCTCAAGGTTCGTCTGAGGCACGAGAATGAATTCGGATACTCCGCCGGGAATTATCTTTGTTTTCTTCCACGTGTCGCACTGCACATAATCTCCCCTTTTACAGTATCGGCAGAGGAAACAGGGCGCATGGTGATGGACGAAAACCCTGTCGCCCGGCTTGAAGGATGTGACATTCTTTCCGACTTCGACGATCTCTCCGGCCGGTTCGTGGCCGGGAACCACGGGGGCCTTCTTCTCGATATACCACGGCATGACGTCACCCGAACAGATACCGCATGCCTTTGTCTTTATCAGTGCCTCGTCAGGCCCTATCACATGGACAGGGATATCCTCAATGCGGATGTCGTGAAAGCTGTATAATCTGGCGACTTTCATGTGGTTGAGAAATTTCTTATTATAGTACATTTTAAATGGTACAATTAGTTCCAGGAACCCAAAGTATCCTTACAGTTGCATAGGAATCATGAAACAAAAAGGGAGGGCGGCACGAGAAGCCTTCCCCGACAGATGTCGGGGTACATTATGGCATAGGAAGCCAGGTCGAAAATACGAAATCATGACGGCACTTTCAGTGAAGTCCTGTTTTCTCGACGCCATGCCCTAATCAAATCTCATCGCCTTGAAAGGTTTTGAGGGAAGACCTCCCTTTTTACAACGATAAGGGTATTATCGAAGGAGGGGCTGCAGGATGCTTGATAAAATCAATCCAACTGATAAGTCCGCATGGAAAAGATTAGATAGACACTACAGGACAATAAAAAACAAACACATGAGGGGCATGTTTCGGGAGGACAGCGGGAGGTTTTCGAAATTTTCCCTGACGTTTGAAGACATGACGGTAGACTATTCAAAAAACATCATAACCGGCAGGACGATGAAACTGCTCTTGGAACTTGCTCGCGAGTGTCGTGTTCAGGATGCGATCGAAAAGATGTTCAGCGGTGAAAAAATCAACGAAACCGAAGGCCGCCCAGTCCTTCATGTTGCTCTCAGAAACCGGTCGAACACGCCCGTATATGTAGACGGAAAGGATGTAATGCCGGAAGTGAACGCGGTCCTGGAGCAGATGCGGAGTTTCTCCGACAAGATAATAAGCGGCGAATGGAAAGGGTATACTGGAAAGGCTATTACCGATATTGTAAATATCGGCATTGGCGGCTCGGACCTCGGTCCTCTCATGGCGACCGAAGCATTGCAGCCATACAGAAAACCTCGCATCCGTGCCCATTTTGTTTCGAATGTCGACGGCACCCATATTGCACAGACGCTAAAAAGACTCTCGCCGGAGACTGTCCTCTTTATGATCGCCTCAAAGACCTTCACCACACAGGAAACCATGGCAAACGCGCATACCGCGAGGAAATGGTTTCTCGATGCGGCGCGTGATGAATCGGTCATTAAGAACCACTTCGTGGCGATTTCCACGAATGCCGGAGCGGTGAAACGGTTCGGGATCGACCCTGCAAACATGTTCAGGTTCTGGGATTGGGTCGGCGGCAGATATTCACTCTGGTCTGCGATAGGTCTTTCGATTGCCTGCTCTATAGGTTCAGACAATTTTATTGAACTTCTCGAAGGAGCTCACGCGATGGACCTGCATTTCAGAAACACTCCGCCGGAAAAAAATATCCCCGTCATCCTCGCTTTGATCGGCATCTGGTACAACAATTTTTTCGGCGCAGGGACGGAAGGGATACTACCCTATGACCAGTATATGCACAAGTTCCCCGCATATTTCCAGCAGGGCAACATGGAAAGCAACGGGAAGTCCGTAGACAGAACCGGAAGAGCAGTCGCCTATCAGACCGGGCCGGTCATCTGGGGCGAGCCGGGCACAAACGGGCAGCATGCCTTCTACCAGCTTATCCATCAGGGCACAAAAATGGTCCCCTGCGATTTCATTGCGCCGGCCATCAGCCACAATCCGATCGGAGATCATCATTCGATATTGCTTTCAAACTTCTTTGCGCAAACGGAAGCGCTCATGAAAGGAAAGACAAACGACGAGGTCG
>JBFLXP010000144.1:0-7431 GCA_040757315.1 Nitrospirota bacterium | reverse complement strand
GAGAATGACCGAAAGAGTTAACTTTTGGTAAACTCTTGCCGTAAGATCATGATTAGTTCCAAATTTTCCATTCTTAAGCATTTAATGCACCCCGCGTTCTGACTTACGCAACTGAAAAGTTTCCTCCGTCCGCTCCGTGGTTTAATATTCACTTCTTTTTTCATCTTCCTTGCTATCAGTATATCCAACCGTTATCAGCGTTTCAGACTATCAGGACTATTTTTGTCCTGTTTTTAGGGAAATTTTTTTGTTACCGCTCAGCATGCGAAAGGAGTTCGAAATTATACTCCTTCAGATGTTCCATCAAGCGCTGACCGATCGTCTTCCATACAGGATGCACGGCGCAGCGCGTCCGCCGTGAACAGAACTTGTTGTCCACGGCACACCTGTTGATAAAAACCTCGCCCTGTATGGCCTCGATAACGTCGTAAAGATTTAGCTTGATCGGGTCTTTTGCAAGCTGGAAACCCCCTTTCATACCGCGAAATGATTTCACTATGCCCACTTTCGCAAGTTTCTGCACGATCTTGGCGAGAAAACTCTTAGGAATAGACATGCTTCGCGCTATCTCGTCCACCATGCTAACCCTGTCCCGGTTTCTGGTGAGATAATAGACACACCGGATTGCGTAGTCTGTTTCACGAGTGATCTCCATAATTAAGACTAAATTTATCCTATTTTGTTCGACTTGTCAAGTCTTTTTTTAAGTTGTGGATTATTCAAAGAATTTCAATCCCAAAGCCGGCAATAAATGACTTTGCCAGTCTGCGTGTCATTGCAGCACCTGAAGGGCGCGTGGCAATCTCCGCGAAAAGATTGCCGCGCTGCGCTCGCAATGACTGCAATAAAAACTTTTTCACCAGATTACAGCATCACTATCGTTCCACAACTTCCGATTCTACCGTCATTTCCTGCCCGTCTCTGAAGATTGTAAGCGATGAGCGGCTTCCGGGCTGTAAAGAATTAAGCACGGCGGACAGGTCTTTCAGCGAGTTCACTGGCGTAGTATTCACAGCGTTAAGGATGTCACCTTCCTTAAGACCGCTTTTCTCGGCGGGCGATCCGGGGATTGTTCCGGAGAGGCGTATGCCTTTCCCTTGATACGAAAAGTCCGGGACGATGCCCATGCTGACCTTTCTTTTCTCCCCGCCTTTTTTCTCGACACCTTCTGCCGGCTTTATCGCGCTGGTGAGGCGGCTCTCTCTTTTTGTCAGATGCTCGATCGCTTCACTTGCAACGGCTGCAACCTTGACGAGCCCGTCCGCATCTATCTTATCTGCCGTATCAGTAGGACGGTGATAATCAGCATGGGCTCCGGTAAACAGTTGTACCGCCGGTACACCTGCCTGTTGAAAACTTATCTGATCGCTCGAATCCAGTTCTTCCGAAACCATCTCCACATCTACGCCGCTCACGAATCCCGCTCCCCTGAAAATGTGCACCCACTCCTGAGCCGAATTGCCGCCGAGGATCAGCAGTTTGTTCTTTTCGAGACGACCTACGGTATCGATATTCACCATGGCGATCGTCTGTTCGGCCGGATACCGGGCATCGGTTTTCCTCGATTTCTCCACATAGCGTCTCGACCCTTTTTTCCCTGTCTCCTCTCCAGCGAAGGCAACAAAGATGATACTCCGGTCGGGAGGAGCATTCTTGCCGAAGTGCTGAGCGAGTTCCAGAAGCACGGCTACGCCGCTTGCGTTATCATCGGCGCCTGGATGGATCTTCCCCTTGTTTTCTTCCCTCACGTCAGGCCAACCCGTTCCCAGATGGTCGTAGTGCGCTCCGATAATAATGCTCTGACCGTCGAATTCCTTCTTCTTCCCGGGAATAATGCCAACAACATTCTTCAGTCTTTTTTTTGTCTCCGGCTCGCCGCCACTATCCTCCCATGTCTGGAAGTAACTGTCCGGAGAATCGCCGAGAGGCTTCAGACCCGCCTCTTTAAATTTCTTCGCAATAAAATCGGCTGCTGCGTCGATCCCCCTGGAACCGAATCCTCTCCCCTCCAGCTCGTCGCTCGACAGATACCGCACTGTATCGAGCATTCTTGATGAGGAAAATAGAAGAGGCAGTTCGGCAAGCGGCTTCCTCGGCGCAAGCTCTCCCCTGTCGACTTTGACAATCATCTCTTTCTCATCGGGGATAAGAACCGTCATAGGCGAATCGACCACGGGCCAACGGTCTCTGGCAATATTCTCCGGCTCCTCTCCCCTGAAGACGAGCCAACTGTATTTATGATAATGAGGCAGCTTTCTGCCGAGACCCGGCAGCGCTGAAGGCATATTCGATGCAATAAGAGTGAGGGCCACATTCTTGTTAACCGGGTCGCGCGCCGTCAGAACAACCGTAGTATTGGCAGTCTCGAACTCTTTCGCTCCGATCAGGAGTTTGTTCCGCTTCATCGATACATCATACTTTAAGAGTGCCGACAAGACTTTTTCGGAAAAACGGTTTTTCCAGCCGAGGACTGTTACCGCACGGTCTTTGGGGATCTGTTTCACTTCATTATCCAGCCTGATCTCGACCTCTTCGGGACCCGCTGTTTTCAGAGTTTCTGTAAACCTCTTGTATGCCTGTAGCAGAACAGTGTCCGCTGAAGAAGGGAGGATGACCAGCATCCTGGCCGATCCGAGCGCTTGAGATATGGCAGGCGGTGTCTCCTCAATGTCGGGCCGCCGAAACAGATCGAATTCCGGATCGACGTCGAGTCTTTGTGGTCTCGACGGCACCTTAAGCCTGAGTTCAAACGTCTTTCTATCCATGACCACTGTCGTCTGAAAAGCCCTCTTTTGTTCCCTCATGGTCACAGCCACAGGAATGTGTAACACATATGGTTCACCTACCTGAACCTGTTCAATCTTCGCTGTCAGGATATGTTCTTCCCCGGATTTCCACGTCCTCGCGTTCTCCAACTTCAGCTCAGGGGCACCCGTCCGTTCTATCCACTGGCTGAATTCTCTGTCGAGATTCTTTCCTGAAACCGCCTCGAAGCTCTTCTGCAAGTCCGCGAATGAAGCGATGCGGAATTTGTTCTTTCGGTAGAAATCCTGAAGCCAGGCAACAAACGTTTTGTCCCCGATTTGGAGGCGGAGCATATGGAAGAACATCATCGATTTTCCATATCCGATCGCTTCGGAAACCGAACTGTGGCGGGAGCGGAATTCGACGATCGGGAAATCCTTTCCATACAACACGTAGTCGGCATATTTCTGGAGAGTAGTCATCCGGTATTCAGCGCCGCCGTTTTCCTGCTCCTTCAAGAGATGGTCTGCAAGGTAGGCTGTCAATCCTTCAGACCAGTTCCCCTTTTCATAATCCGGGAATACGGAATTGCCCCACCAGGAGTGGAGTATTTCGTGGGGATAGGAGGATTTGATTATGAAGGGGAACCGGATGACCTTCGGTCCCAGAAGAGTAAAGGAGGGCATTCCTAAACCCGTTTCCCAGAAATTCTCAACGAGTGCAAATTTCAAAAATGGGTAAGGCCCGATGAGTTTCTCATACAGGGAAATGTATTGGACGGTGGCTCCGAGATATTTTTCCGCGAGTTCCTTGTCGGGCGAGCGCAGAAAGACCATGGCTTTTACACGCCCTTCCTCTTTCGTATATTCCGTGAATTTGCCGGCAACGAGATAGATCTCTTCCTGGATTTCCGGAGAATCCCATTCCACTTTAGTCCCGATTTCCTTCCTTGAGTGCTCTGTTCTTTGGCCCTGGCTCACTGCATCCCATGAAGACGGGAGTTCCACCGAAAGTGAAAACGTCACGAATTCATCGTCGAATCGGGGATACCAGTACGAGCCCCCTTCAAGGTATACGCCGTCGTCCGAGATGAGGCCGGGCGTCTGACTGATCCCCCTGGCATATTCTTTTCCATATTGTTCTATCGGGTGATTGATCGCTCCTTCGTAGGAAACGGAAAAGGTGTTCACGTCGGACGGCAGACGGACGCTGAACGCTTCGGCGAAGAAATTCCCGGGCTGACTCTTCTTTTTCGTAACGACTACCCCGCTTGTTCGGGACCGGGACGATGGGTTTAACCCTTTGTGTAAATAGAAAGTGATTCGTGCAGGCCGGTTCGAAGGAAGTGTGATCGTATCGGTGACCTTCAGACTATGGGATTTAGGATAAAGCGCAACTTTCAGATCGTGATGAATTATCGGATCATTGTGGACCGTTCGAGGCGCTTCGGAGCTCAACAGAGGGGAAACAGACAAAGAGAGCAGGATAGCAATTGCGGCGACAGCATAGAACGCTTTCCGAAGAGTCATGCAACCTCAGATAGAAGCTTGCCGAATTCATCCATCACTGCGCCCTCTCCCCGTCATTATCCGGCTTGCCTGCCCGCCGTTCTTTTGGAGGGACCAGATAATCCATGCACCATGACAATCGTTGCTCCTCGTAAATCGTCAATCGTCGCCTATAGGCAAAATACTTTCAATAGTAAGCGATCAGATTCACATAACTCCCCCAACCCCCTCTTAGCTTAAGAGGGGGAGAAGGGGGCGTTACTTGAATCAATGACACCATACTTAGCAATTACTCCACCCATTCCGCAACAAAGATATCCGTGGCACGCGGCTTTTGCGGGTTCCTGTTAGATGCGAAAGCGAGCTTTTTCCCATCGGGCGAAAACATCGGGAAGCCGTCAAAAACCTTGTTATGAGTAATACGTTCCAAGCCCGTTCCGTCATTGTTGATAAGATAGAGTTCGAAATTGTGCCCGTAGAGCTTCATCTCCGCGCGCCAGTCGTCCATGTTGCTCGAAAAGATGATCCGTTTTCCGTCGGGATGCCATGACGGAGCAAAGTTCGTGGCGCCGTTTTTCAGAATCAGCATTTTATTCGAACCGTCCGAATCCATTATCCAGAGATCCAGAGGTGTGGGAATGATATAGTTATTCTCCATACAGTTCCGCCACATCGCTTTTTCGTCTTCAGTCTCCGGATACCAGGCCCGCCAGACGATCTTCTTGCCGTCGGGAGAAAACCACGGACCGCCGTCATAACCCACTCTATCGGTAAGGCGTCTCACGTTCGCCCCGTCGGAGTTCATGACATAGACGTCGAAATCCCCCTCCCGTTTCGAGCCGAAAACGATATATTTCCCGTCGAATGAGACAACCGGTTCAGCATCGTATTCAGGATTGTAGGTCAATCGCTGCATTGCCGACCCATCCGCACCGGCCACATAAATGTCATAAGGATAGAGCGGCCAAACGTGTCCCGAAACCTTCGGCATATTCGGTTTCGGAGGACAGTCTCCCGGCAGACGGCTGGTCGAGGAAAAAACTATTTTCTTGTCGCCGGGGACGAAGAATGCACAAGTATGAGCCCCATAGCGGGGGCTCACCATGTGCATGTTCGAACCATCGGCATTCATGACCCATATCTTGTCGCAGGCGTAGCCCTCCCGGTTTGACTGAAAGATCAGCCTCGCGCCGTCCCAACTGAAATAGGCTTCACCGTTGTCCCCGTCGAAAGTGAGCTGCGTTACATTTCTCATATGCCAGTCGTCGAGGACAATCTCGACCGGCCCTTGTTTTTCTTCCAGCCCACTGCAGCCCAGACAGAAAGCGATTATCAGGATCGAAAGAAAGAAAAGGCTCTGTTTCATCGCTGGTTATCCTCGCTCCTTGGTATTAACATCTGCCTAAACGAATCTAAGGATTCAATTGGCCGGAGTAACTCCCCCTTCCCCTCTCAACCTAAGAGGGGCGATGATGTTCCTCCCCTTAAGATAAGGGGAGGTTAGGAGGGGTTATGAATCCCGGTGCGCATAAAAGTGGAATATTTTTCGATTGTCTTAGCTAAAAAAATTCCTCCTCAGTGACCACCTCTTTTTTAATCTTTCCCACGAACTCTTCCAGTACGGGGATAACAATCGTTCTGAATCTCCCCGCGACAAGCGCGTACATGATGTCATCGCCGACAGTGAGCATGCCTTCGTTAATCCACGCCTTGACAGAAACAATACCTTCTTTTTTAGAGAACTCTTCTATCAACGCGTGCAACCTCCCCTTATCATGGGAAAGACGCATCCTCTTGATACTCTTGCCGTCCTTAGAGGTAGCCCGCACCACGCCGTTATGCACGAGGATCATCCCCAGATCCTGGAAATCCGACTTCTTCTTCACCTCAGTAATCCACTCATCAACCATGATTCTTCCTCCGTCGCCACCCGGTTTCCTGGCCTTAATATATGCCGAGAAGACCATCCTCTCTACGCCGTCGCCGAAATTCCAGCTTCGGATTATTTCGTCGCTCTGCTCTTTGTGAAAAATTTCGATCTCGAGAAATCCCGCCTTCGCGAGAATTTCCTTCAGTTCCTCCACGGGAACCGATCCGGTAATTCAGCCGGAGTAGGCGCTTTCGTTCTTCTTCAGCTCTTCTGAGAATTCGCCTTTTTTCAGGATATCCGAAATAGCAATCCTTCCGCCCGGCCTCAGCACTCTGAAGGCTTCGTTGAAGACCGCCTGCTTATCGGGAGACAGATTTATGACGCAGTTCGAAATTACCACATCAACCGACGCGTCTTCGGCAGGCAGATGTTCGATTTCACCGAGCCTGAACTCAACGTTCTCTATTCCGAGTTTTTCGGCGTTCCCCTTCGCCTTTTCAACCATTTCCTTCGTCATATCTATTCCGATCACGCAACCCTCTTTGCCGACTTTCATAGCTGACAGGAATGCATCGAATCCCGCACCGCTACCGAGGTCGAGCACCTTCTCGCCTCCTGTCAGGCCTGCAATGGCCTGGGGATTTCCGCAGCCCAGGCCGAGGTTGGCCTCGCCAAGACCTATCTTCAACTCTTCCTCTGAATACCCGAGCAGTCTTCCCGCCTCAAGCAGGCTCACGGGACTTGTTTCAGGGGCGCAACAACTGGACGGAAGACAGCAAGAAGTCCCGGCCGCTGCCGCTCCGTATGTTTTTATGACGAGCTGCTTTATTTTTGTCTTATCCTTATTCATTTATTAATTCCTCCTAACTAATAACCCATGCAAATTCTCTTCAATCTGTCACTCCCGCTTGTCGGGAGTCCTTCACTCATGAAGAAAGATTCCGCCCCTCCGAAAAGACGGCGGGCAAGCAAGCCGGAATGACAGAATAACAGCCGACATGGTGCGTTGCTTCCGAATCTGTCAATTGCCTTCCCGATAAGAATATCATACCATAGGGATTGGGCATGCGCCTCTCGCACCCTTTCAAGGAGACGGCTATCGATCAACAGAGCTATCCATCTGCCATCCCTGCGCTATATTCACCCGGGACATATCCTTTGCATTTTTTGGCTTGACAAGTTTCTGATTATGAGAATAAAATAAATAGTTTTGTGTCGTTTCCTCTTTGATGCTTCGTTGCTGTTCTGTTGCAAAATAAGAGGCTTGACATCAGAGGAATACGTGCGCTTACAGAACTAATAATTCTG
>JBFLXP010000143.1:0-7454 GCA_040757315.1 Nitrospirota bacterium | reverse complement strand
AGCCTGCCGCGAGCCGCAGAATCTGATGGAGACCTAATCAACGGACACGCACTTAAGGATATCCAATATGACCCAGCATGGAGGCCGCAGAATCTGATGGAGACCTAATCAACGGACACACCGAGCATCCCGGCGATTATGTCTGGTCTTATTAGCCGCAGAATCTGATGGAGACCTAATCAACGGACACAAATCAACGAGTTGGAGGTTGGCACGGAGGTTGCAGCCGCAGAATCTGATGGAGACCTAATCAACGGACACTCTGGAAAAGGGTTTTATTATTACCTTAACTACTCCATGCCGCAGAATCTGATGGAGACCTAATCAACGGACACTTTTATGGAAAGGTGAACCGCGTTTCGGGGGAAAAGCCGCAGAATCTGATGGAGACCTAATCAACGGACACCGTCAGTTCTCACTGCTGGTGATTTCACATATCAGGCCGCAGAATCTGATGGAGACCTAATCAACGGACACCTCGTTTCCAGTCTTCCGTGTCTCTACTGCCATTTCGCTGCAGAATCTGATGGAGACCTAATCAACGGACACTTCTTTATCTTTAGGCCCGCCGCCTGTGATATATCCGCCGCAGAATCTGATGGAGACCTAATCAACCGACACGTTTTCCCCTGTGATGCCTTCAAATAGTAATTCTCAAAACCGAAGTTCGTTTAAATTCAACATTTACAAACGTACTCAATGTTAACGAAAATTATCCCTATTGAGACTTTGATGAAGTAATCGGCAAAACCGGCGACATCTGAAAATGTTTGTGCAGGTGTTGTTCGGAGGGAACTTTTGAGTGACGGATGAGATGCGACTGATATAGAATACGCTAAGACCTCTCTTCTATCTTGATCCGGTCTTTTCTTCGTAAGCCCGGACAAATGCGATGATCTCTGCAATAAATCTTTCAAAATCTTTGAGATTGTTCCGAACGATCTGATAAAGTTCCTGGGGAATGATTTCTCTGTAAAAATGCACCATCCGGTTTCTGTAGCCTGCCATGACATAAAGGGTTTCAGCGAGCTCTATTGTAATGATTCTTTTTTCACCGAGTTCCCTGGCAATGGCCTTGTACTCTATCTCCTTGAACCCGTATGTCTTCGCGAGAATATGCCTGCCGATGTCGAATACAGCCTCAAGACCTCTCCTGAGATAGCTCTCTGCAAAAGGAGAATTTTTTCTGTCCGACAAGAATTCTTCTTCCGTCATCGCCGCAAACGGCTTCAATTCCTGAAGACAGGTCTCTATGAATCTCAGGAGTTCAAGGATGCGGGCTGTATTCAAACTCGAAATAACCATCCTTCATTGCCTCCATTACCTCGCCATCAAAAATCTTCTTCTTAAAAGACAGGTCTTCACTTCGTTTCATTATCATTTCTTCGAATTCATCGGCAGATGATTCATTTCTTTCGTAAATGCGCACGCCCCGGATTATCTCGTACTGAAACAGGACATTCATTTCGTGCATGAATATGAGATCGATGGCGAAAGGATCAAATATCTTTGAGAATTCTTTATAAAGAATCCCGTACGTCATCATGGCTTCGAGAGGAGGTTTTTCAAAGGCGACGGCAATGTCCAGATCGGAAAAAGTATCGGGCATGACATCTTCACCCTGGAGATACTTCTTCCCCGCTTCAGCCTGTGATCCAAAAAGATATATGAGAAGAATATTGTGTTTTTCAGTTAGGGCGCGTATATCGTTGTCTTTCATAGGTAGACTATAGCACAGGGATAATAAGCCGGTAAAGGGAAAGGATTTCGAGTCTAATCAGGAAAAATCTTGCCTGGGTTCAGGATGTTCCTAGGGTCGAAGACTTTCTTGATCGATTTCATGATCTCGATCTCTTTCTTCGACAGCTCCATGCCGACGTAAGGCTTCTTTGTGAGGCCGACTCCGTGTTCGCCGGAGATTGTGCCGCCGAGCGACAGTGTCTCATGAAATATCTTCTCGACGAGATTCAGTCCTTTTTGATACTCTTGCTCGTCGTTCCTGTCGACCATGACATTGACGTGAATGTTCCCGTCTCCCGCATGGCCGAAATTTACTATGCTTATGCCACTTTCTTCAGAGAGTTTCCTGAGACGCATGAGCATTTCCGTTACTTTATTTCTCGGAACGACTATATCCTCATTGATCTTGGTTGGTTTGATGTGATAAAGAGCGGGCGATATGGCCCGCCGGGCGGCCCACAGCCTGCTCCGCGCGTGCTCGTCCTCCGCCATCTGAACTTCGGCGCCGAGGTCCCGGCAGATATCTACTATTCTTTCCGCCTCTCGCGTGATCGCGATTGGATGCCCGTCAAGTTCTATGAGAAGGACCGCCTCCGCCTGCTGCGGAAGTCCCACCGGCTTGAAATTTTCGACAGCCCTGACGGATTCCTGATCCATGAATTCAAGCGTCCTCGGCAGAATCCTTGCGGCTATTATTTTGGATACCGCGTTGCCTGCGGATTCGAGTGCGGGGAAAATGGCAAGCAGGGTCGCAACTTCCTCCGGCAAAGGAAGAATCTTCAGCCGGATCTTCGTCACGACAGCCAGAGTCCCTTCGGACCCCGTGAGCAGACCTGCAAGATCGTATCCCACGACCCCCTTTGCCGTCCTGACCCCTGTCATCAGGATGTCACCGTTGGGAAGAACAGCTTCCATCTCCATGACATAGTCCCGGGTAACACCGTATTTTATGGCCCTCGGTCCTCCGGCATTTTCGGCCACATTGCCCCCGATAGTACAGAAGTTCATGCTTGCCGGATCCGGCGGGTAGAAGAGACCCATCCATTCCAGCTCCCGCTGGAGTTTTCCGTTGATGACCCCCGGCTCGCAGAGAACCCAAAGGTTTTCCGCATCTATCTCAAGGATTCTCTTCATCTTCTCGAAGCTGATTATGATAGAGCCCCTTGCCGGCACTGCCCCGGCTGTCATTCCTGTTCCCGCACCCCTGGGCACGACAGGAATTCTATTTTCATAGGCATACTTCATGATTCTTGCGACGTCATCCGTCGTTTCAGGCCAAACGACGGCGTGTGGGGCAAGTTCGACGCCCGATGCGTCAAACCCGTAGCAGACAAGGTCTTCAGGGGTGGTGGAGGCTTTTATGCCGGGAAGCGCGTCAATAAGTTTGTTCATGTTATAAGAATAGCGCTGTCTAACAACCTTGATTCTGTCATTGTCCGTCCGTCAATACGTAAGACGGATGACAGGACAATCCGGTACCGAAAGCTTTCGGATTGAAAACACTGGATTCCCCGATCAAGTCGGGGAATGACGGATGGCTTGATTGTTGGTTTTTAGACATGCTCTAAAGGGACCATGCCTGATGCAATTGATGTCGCGAGATGGCTGGCATGTGTGCGGAAAAAAGCTCTCGTGCAGCACCTTTGTAGGCGGACGGCTAACACAACAACCTACATATTTTCATTACTCACGACTTGATAGGTTGATAGCGCGAATTCTGCTTTCGAGAGGTTTTTCTGCACATGTGCCCGCCATCCCTCTCAACCTCTCCCTATGCTTCCACAAGCTGCATGGATATTACTTTCGAGACCCCCGCCTCTTCCATGGTAATCCCATATATATAATCTGCAATGCTCATGGTATTCCTGTTATGGGTGACAACGATAAACTGGGTGTCTTTCGAAAAATCCCGTATCATGCTCGCAAACTTTGCGGTGTTCGCCTCGTCCAGGGCGGAATCGGCCTCATCCAGAATGCAGAGAGGAGTCGGCTTGATCAGGAAACTGGCGAACAGCAGCGACAAGGCGGTGAGAGTCTTCTCTCCGCCTGACAGCAGAGTAATATTCTGGAATCTTTTGCCCGGAGGTTGCGCAATAATATCGATACCCGTCTCAAGGATATTATTCTCGTCGGTCAGGACAAGTTCTGCCCTGCCTCCCCCGAAAAGAACCAGGAAAACCTCGGCGAACTTGACTCTCAACACCTCGAAAGCTTCCCTGAGTTTCCTCCGGGTGGTCACGTTGATTTTCATGATCGCCTCCTCAAGCTCGGCAATCGACTTGTTAAGGTCTTCCTGCTGCGTTTTGAGAAACTCGTAGCGATTCCGGAGTTCTTCGTACTCTTCAAGCGTCCCGAGGTTCACCGGTCCTAATTCCTGGATCTTCTGCCGGAGCTCGGTCAGCCTCTGCTCGTCTTCCTCCGCAAGCGACTCAACCTCGGCTGTGTCAAGTTCCAGGCCGTAATTCCGCCGGATGTTTTCCGCGATACTCTCCATCTTGAGTTTATGTTCGGCACGCCGGATGTCGAGCTCGGATATCTTCTGAGAAATCGATTCTATCCGGTGTCTGAGGAGCTTCATCTCGTGATCGTTTTCGAGCAATTCTTGGTTTTCGGACTCGATCACTTCCTTTCTGGAAGATATATCTCTCCTGATTTCATCCGCGACAGATACGAGCGACCTTGCTTTTTCCTCATAGATCTTCGCCTCCTCTTCCCGCTGAGCAATGCGGGACTGAACAGACGATATCTCCTCCGCAAGCAATTCTCGCTTCTTGGCTCCCTCGGCCGTCTCCCTCTCCAGAGATTCCTTTTCCTTGATGACGGATTCGATCTTCTCTTTCAGCGATGTTATAGAAAGCCTGATATCGGTGACTTCGCTTCGATATTCTTCGAGAAGGTTGCGCTTTTCCGAAAGGCCTTCCTGGAGAGCGGTGTTCTGGTTTTCCGACTCCGCCTTCTTTGCGTCGATCAGTTTGAGTTCGTCATCTTTGTCCGCAAGCAATTTTTCGAGAGACGCCCGCTCCCTGAGGATCTGTTCTATTTCGAGGGTGAGATAAGCAAGCTTGCGGCTTCTTCTCTCCCTGTCTTCCCTGAAATTCTCTTCCGTCAGCTTCAAAAGCGAGATATCTTTTTCCCTGTTCACCACGGCCGCATCAATCTGCTTCAGTTCCGCCTCTCCGGCGGCAGTCAATTGAATCGCTGCGTTCAGTTCAGCTTGTGTACGCTCTATGTCTGATTTTTTCTTCTCCACAGCGGTCTCGATCTCTCTGATCTCTCTCTTCCTTTTGAATACCCCTTTTATGCCGCCGGCCACGACGGTCCCCGACGGTTCTACCACCTCGCCGTCGAGAGTGACGAACAGAAAGCGGTGGCCCGCTGATATGAGATCGTAGGCGGCTCTCAAATCTTTGACGAGAAATACGTGTGCAAGAAGCTTCCGGGCCACGTCGGAGAACTCTTCCTTCGCCTGGACATACATCAGGGCGCTGCCGAGAGCGCCCTCGGGCTTGCCCGGCAATTCCGCCGGCGACGAGGGGGAAACAGGGATGAATGCCGTCCTCCCGGCTCCGCTCTGCCTGACTGCAGCAACGGCAATTTCGATATCATCAAGGGAAGGGAGAATGAAAGAATTCACCTTCTCGGACAGGGCGCTTTCTATCGCTTTTTCGTATTCATCCTCTATTTCCATGACATCGGAAACGGAAGCCAGTATCTTGAACTGTGGATTGTCCGATAGCAGATCCCGGGGCGATTCTTCCAAAAGCAATTCCCGGAGAGACTCGACCCTCGACGTGTGCGAAGCAAGCTCCTCCTTTTGCCTCAAAAGCGTCTCCCTAATGCTCTCGATTTTGTATTTGTTTGCCGAGAGTTCGTTGACGATCATTGTTTTCTTGTCGTTAAGGAGCAGAAGATCGTTGTTTTTTTCGAGGAGGTTCGCGCCAAGCTCCATGAGGGAAGCATCTATTTCGAAAAGGGCTTTCTTCAGGTTTTCCGATTCTTTCACCGACGAAGCCTCCCGTTGCTTCAGTCCTTCAAGCGACGAGTGAAGCCGGCCCTGATTGTTCCGCACATTGCTTAATTCCTCTGATATCCTGAATATCTCGCGCCTCTTTCCCTCCAGGAGGTCTTCATGCTCGGACAGTTCGTCTTCGAGAGTCCTGGCGAGATCGGATTTTTCATGGAGGAGTTCCTTCTGAATTTCTATCTCTCCTTTCAACGCAGATTCCGCATCGGTCAGCTCTTTCTGCCTGCCCTGAATCTCCACTTCCTTGGTCCCGTATTCTTCCTGCTGCTGGTGAAGTTTTGACAAATAATCCCGGTAGTTATCACGCTCTGTATTTGCGACGGCTATGCTTTTCCCGATTTCCGCGATCTCTTTCTCCAAATTCTGGAAATTGGTCTGTATTTCTTCGAGTATCTTCTCCTTTTCGAGAAGTTCGAGACGCCTTGTTTCCGTTTCGGTTTCGACCGTCGACAGGTCAGCCCTGCATATAGATTCGTCGGCCCTCAGCGTGTTATATGACTTGGTGATTTCCCCGAAACTTTCTTTGAGGAGATGGTAATCCCTCTTCGCAATCTTGAGCTCTATGGCATTGACCTCGGCAGTAAGCCTTTTGTACCGTTCAGCCTTTCTCGCGAGCCTGTCAAGGAAGTTGATCTGCTTTTTCACCTCTGTGATGATATCGTTGATCCTCTGAAGATTGGCCTTGGATGACTCAAGTTTCGAGACGGCTTCTTTCTTCCTCACATTGTACTTCATGACACCTGCCACTTCTTCGATAAGGAATCTCCTGTCTTGCGGCTTGGCGTTCAGGATTTCCGAAATCCTGTCCTGCTCCAGGATGGAATAGCTCTTCACTTCCAGACCAGTGTCAAGAAACAGATCTTTGATATCCTTCAGCCTGCACTGGCTTTTGTTCAGAACATATTCGCTTTCACCGGACCTGTAAAGCCTCCGGGTTACCGATGCCGAGTCAGATGCACCGTCACCGTTGTCCTCCATTGGGGTGCTCCACGAACCGTTCAGACCGGAAACAACAAGTGTCACCTCGGCCATACCCTTGGGTTTCTTCGAAACAGAGCCGGTAAAGATGACTTCCTCCATCTTCTCCCCTCGAAGGCTCTTTGCGCTCTGTTCGCCCAACACCCAACGGAATGCGTCCACAATGTTGCTCTTCCCGCAGCCGTTCGGACCAACAATACATGTGATGCCGGGATGAAAATTGAAAGCGGTCTTGTCTGCGAAGGATTTGAACCCTATAAGCTCGATCTTGTCAATGCGCATTTCAGATTAATACTATAACTTATGCCCATGCGGGTGACAAGCACTATTTGTCGGCAGTTCGTCCTCAGTAGGATTCTCCGCCTGTCATTCCCGCTTGTCGGGAATCTCTCCGAAAAAAACCGGAAGGATTGCGGACAAGCCGCAATGACAGAAAGTGGTCAGGATTTCGTCTTGGCTGACGACCCGCATACGTTTTGCACCTCATTTGACAGCCTTCCGCCGTTTGTGGTTTAATAGATCACCTTTAAGAATAGCCCTGTGAGGCTGAGAAGGTGGAGGAGACATATAATTGATCATGCACGGAAACGACCTTCCCCGGCTTCGGAGGAGGGTTTTTTTATGCCTGTTCATCAATATTGCGGGGGTTTTTCTGAGCTATGCCTAAAGAACTTATGAATAAAGAAGACATCGACCGGGCATTGACGCGAAT
>JBFLXP010000142.1:0-7499 GCA_040757315.1 Nitrospirota bacterium | reverse complement strand
TAAACAGGAGGGAATATGGCAAAGGCGAAATTTGAGAGGGTAAAGCCGCATGCAAACATAGGGACGATAGGGCACGTAGACCACGGGAAGACGACGTTGACGGCGGCGATCACGAAGGTATTGGCGCTGAAAGGGATGGCACAGTACCGGTCCTTTGACAGCATAGACAACGCACCTGAGGAGAAGGCGAGGGGGATAACGATAGCGACAGCGCATGTAGAGTACGAGACGGACAAGAGGCATTATGCGCACGTAGACTGTCCGGGACATGCGGACTATATAAAGAATATGATAACAGGTGCGGCGCAGATGGACGGAGCGGTACTGGTAGTATCGGCGGCGGACGGGCCGATGCCGCAGACGAGGGAGCACATATTGTTGGCGAGGCAGGTAGGAGTACCGTATATAGTGGTATTCATGAATAAAGTAGACATGGTGGATGATCCTGAGCTATTGGATTTAGTAGAGCTTGAGGTGAGGGAGTTGTTGACGAAGTATCAATTTCCTGGGGACAAGATACCTGTAATTCGGGGCAGTGCGCTAAAGGCGATGAACAGCACGGCAACGGAACAAGGGGCAGAGGAGTTCAAGTGCATATTGGAGTTGATGGAGGCGGTGGATAGTTATATACCGACGCCTGAGCGGCCGATAGACAAGCCGTTTTTGATGCCGATAGAGGATGTATTTTCGATATCTGGCAGGGGGACGGTGGTGACGGGTAGAGTGGAGAGGGGAGTAATCAAGGTAGGGGAAGAAGTAGAGATAGTTGGATTGAGCGAGACGAAGAAGACGGTAGCGACGGGGGTAGAGATGTTCCGGAAGCTGTTGGATGAAGGAAGAGCGGGAGACAATATAGGGGTATTGCTGAGGGGAACGGGAAAGGACGAAGTAGAGCGCGGGCAGGTATTGGCGAAGCCTGGGAGCATCACGCCGCACACGAAGTTCAAGGCGGAGGTATATGTATTGACGAAAGAGGAAGGCGGGAGGCACACGCCGTTTTTCAAGGGATACCGGCCGCAGTTTTATTTCAGGACGACGGACGTGACGGGAGTGGCGCAGATGCCGGAAGGGGTGGAGATGGTTATGCCGGGCGACAATGTCAGCTTGAGCATAGAGTTGATATCGCCGATAGCGATGGAGAAGGAGCTAAGGTTCGCCATTCGTGAAGGCGGCAGAACCGTGGGCGCCGGCGTCGTCACAGAGATACTGGAGTAACCATTCATTAAAGATTTCAAGATAAGAGCGAGACAAACGTGAATCAGAAGATACGGATTAAGTTAAGGGCATACGACCACAGAATACTGGACAGATCTGTAAAGGAGATCGTCGATACGGTTCAGAAAACGGGCGCACGGATAGCCGGTCCGGTGCCGTTGCCGACAAGGATCAGCAGGGTTACTGTTCTCAGATCGCCTCATGTCGATAAAAAATCGAGGGAACAGTTCGAAATCAGGACACACAAGAGACTCATTGATATCGTTGATCCGACTCCGCAGACTGTTGATGCTCTCATGAAACTGGAACTCGCGGCCGGCGTGGACGTAGAGATAAAACTGTAGGTAGGGAATAGCCCTTTTGGCATTCGTCTGCCGGCTTTGAAATTTTTGGAGACAGGATTATGGTTGGTATATTAGGAAAGAAACTTGGCATGACGCAGATTTATACAGAGGATGGCAGAGCATATCCTGTGACTGTTATCGAGGCGGGCCCCTGTTGTGTCATTCAGGTGAAGACCCTCGACAAAGACGGGTATGAGGCCGTGAAATTAGGATTCATCGAGGTTAAGGAAAAGAAACTGAACAAGCCTGGGTCGGGCATTTACAGGAACGCGGGAGTTAAGCCATATCGCATATTGAAGGAATTCCCGATCGGCGGACTGGCGGTAGGCGAATTCGTGACAGTGGAGAGGTTTACCAAGGGAGACAGGATCGACGTCTCAGGGATATCCAAAGGCAAAGGGTTTCAGGGCGTAATGAAAAGACATCACTTCTCGGGCGGGCCGGGGTCACACGGATCGATGTTTAACCGCGCCCCGGGGTCAATCGGCGCAAGTTCCTATCCCTCGCGGGTATGGAAGAACCAGGGGCTTCCGGGACATATGGGTTCGGAGCGGGTCACGGTAAAGAACATCCAGGTGGTTGAAGTCAAGCCGGAGCAGAATATTCTCCTTGTCATGGGAGCGGTGCCGGGCGCGAACGGGTCTATTCTGGAGATAAAAAAGGAAGAGTGATATGCCGGATATAGATGTAAAAGACAGGAACAATAATACGGTTGAGAAGATGGCCCTGAATGAAGAAGTATTTGGTGTCAGAGCAAAGCAGGGCGTCATCCACGAAGCTGTTGTGAACTATCTTGCGAACCAGAGGCAGGGAACCCACGCCACCAAGACAAAGGGCCTGATCAGCGGTGGAGGGAAAAAACCCTGGAGGCAGAAACATACGGGACGGGCGAGGTCGGGGAGCATCCGCTCTCCTCTGTGGCGTGGAGGCGGCACGGTTTTCGGTCCTCAACCCAGGGATTATTCTTATAACCCTCCGAAGAAATTCAAGAAACTCGCCCTGGCGGCTGCGCTGGCGCAGAAGCTTTCGGGCGGTGAAGTAGTCGTAATAGACGACCTGTCGATGGATAAACCGAAGACTAAGGACATGGTTAACGTCCTCAAGAACCTCGGCCTGGACGGGAAGAGCGTGCTTGTCGTCCTGCCGGAAAAGAATGAAGCTGTCGCTCTTTCCACGCGGAATATCCCGGGAGTGGGTTTCGTCCGAGCGACCGACCTCAACGCTTATTATGTGATGGCTTATAATACGCTGCTCATGACGAAAGAGGCCGCAAGAAAAATACAGGGGCTGCAGGTGTCATGAAGAATATTTATACAGTAATCAAGAGACCGTTATTTACGGAAAAAGGGAGCGCTCTCAAAGAGGCAGAAAATAAGGTGCTTGTCGAAGTCCCGAAGGACGCGAACAAGATCGAAATAAAGAAGGCCCTGGAAGAGATTTTCAAGGTTAAAGTTGAGAAGGTCTCGACCATCAACGTGCAGGGCAAGATGAAGAGGATGGGAAAGACTGTCGGGAAGAGACCTGACAGAAAGAAGGCGATCATCACTCTGAAGAAGGGTGAAAAACTCGATTTCATTGAGGGTGCATAAATGGGCATGAAAAAATTCAATCCGACTTCCCCCGGCAGGAGATTCCAGACCGTATCGGATTTTGCAGAAATAACCGCAACTAAGCCTTTTGAGCCGCTTTTGAGGAAAATGAGGAAGACGGGCGGCAGAAACAACGAAGGATTGGTTACCGCATGGCACAGAGGGAAGGGGAACAGGAGATCATACAGAATCATCGACTTCAAGCGGGAAAAGACAGGGATACCGGCCGCTGTAGCCACGATAGAATACGATCCGAACCGTTCGGCTCGGATAGCGCTGGTTCACTATAAGGACGGCGAAAAACGGTATATCCTTGCGCCGGTGGGGATCTCTGTCGGAGATGAGATTGTTTCCGGCAAAGGGGTGGAGATAAAGATCGGGAATGCGCTTCCGCTCGCCGACATGCCTCTGGGTACTTTTGTTCATAATATTGAGCTTCGCCCCGGAGAGGGAGCGAAACTGGTTAGAAGCGCGGGTTCATCAGCTCAGCTCATAGCGAAGGAGGAACAGTACGCCCAGGTCAAATTGTCGTCCGGAGAAGTGCGCTTTATTCCTTCTGCGTGCATGGCCACGGTCGGACAGGTGAGCAATCCCGAACACGAAAACCTATCTTACGGCAAAGCGGGAAGGAAAAGATGGTTGGGGAAGAAGCCTCATGTCAGGGGTGTGGCAATGAATCCGATTGATCATCCTCTTGGCGGAGGCGAGGGGAAGGCGTCAGGCGGCCGCCCATCCTGCACGCCATGGGGCAAACCCGAAGGCATTAAAACCAGGCATAACAAGAGAACTGACAGATTTATCATAAAGAGGAGGAAGTAAATTGCCCAGGTCGTTAAAGAAAGGTCCCTTTGTTGATGCAAAGCTGATGAAGAAGGTAAAGGTCATGATGGAGTCCGGCGAGAAGAAACTAATTAAAACGTGGTCAAGGCGTTCAACAATAATTCCTGAGTTTATCGGGTACACCTTTGCCGTGCATAATGGGAGAAAATTCATACCGGTATATGTTACAGAAAACATGGTAGGGCACAAACTGGGTGAATTCTCCCCGACACGGACGTTCAGAAGCCACGCGGGTGGTGAAAAGGCTGCTGCGGCAAAGGGTTAAAGAGGGAACCTGCTATGGAATCGAAAGCAATTCTGAAATACGCACGGATAACGCCGAGAAAGGCGCGGAGAGTAGTGGACCTGATTAGAAACAAGAGCGCGGGCGATGCGCTCGTCTATCTGAGATTCATGCCTTACCGGGGAGCGCGGCACGTCGAAAAACTGTTGAAGTCTGCCATGGCGAACGCGGAGCAGAAGAAGGCGTTGAACCCCGAAGAGATGAAGATCAGCCGGGCTTATGTTGATCAGGGACCTGCAATGAAGAGAATGGAACCGAGGGCTATGGGAAGAGCGAACATTATTCGGAAACGAACCAGCCACATAACATTAGTCTTGTCTGAGGAAAGTTAATCGGGAGGGTATTTTGGGTCAGAAGACGCATCCAATAGGAAACAGGCTCGGGATAATCAAAACGTGGGATTCACGCTGGTATGCGAAAAAGGGGTATAGCGACCAGCTTATCGAGGATGTCCGTATAAGGAAGACTCTTAAGGAACGGCTTTTTCACGCGGGGGTACCAAAAATAGAGATCGAAAGAGCCGGGCAGAATATCAGAGTTATCATTCATACCGCCCGCCCGGGTATCATAATAGGCAAAAAAGGAGCAGAAGTCGAAAAACTGAGGAGAGACCTCAAGTCTGCTACAGGCAGAGAGGTCGCAATAGATATAAAAGAAATCAGGAAGCCGGAAGTGGATGCGCAGCTTGTTGCCGAGAATATCGCTCTGCAGCTTGAAAAGAGGGTTGCCTTCAGAAGGGCAATGAAGAAGTCGGTGGCTTCATCGCTACGGTTCGGCACCCTGGGTGTCAAAGTGGCGTGCTCGGGCAGACTCGCGGGCGCCGAAATAGCCCGATCCGAGTGGTACAGGGAAGGAAGAGTCCCTCTGCACACGTTCAGGGCCGATATCGATTATGGATTCGCACAGGCGAGAACGACGTATGGCGTTATCGGGGTAAAGGTCTGGATGTACCACGGTGACATACTTCCTGAAAGCAGAACGAAGGAAATTTAGGTGATATTATGCTGATGCCGAAGAAAGTCAAATTCCGGAAGATGCAGAAAGGCAGAATGAACGGCAAGGCTTACAGCGGCTCCAGCGTCGCCTTTGGCGAATATGGCCTGAAAGCGCTGGAACCCGGATGGATATCGAGTGCCCAGATCGAGTCCGCCAGAATCGCGATCACCCGGCACGCCAAGAGGGGCTGTAAGGTTTGGATACGCATCTTCCCGGACAAGCCTATAACAAAGAAGCCCGCAGAGACCAGGATGGGGAAAGGAAAGGGCAACCCCGAGTACTGGGTCGCCGTTGTCAAGCCGGGCAGAATTATTTATGAAATGTCGGGCGTTGCGGAAACGGTCGCGAAAGAGGCCATGCGGCTCGCTGCCCACAAGCTGCCGATCTCGACGAGGTTTGTCAAGAGAGACGAGGAGGTCCTGTGAAACCGTCTGAACTGAGGGCTTTGACGACAGATGAACTGAATCAGAAAGAGCAGGATCTGAGAAAGGAATTGTTCAACCTCAGATTCCAGTTGACGACAGGCGAAATAGAGAATCCGATGCGTATCCATGCGGTCAGGAAGGATATCGCCAGGGTTCTGACGATAAAGAGCGAAAAATCCAAGGTGAAACCTTAGAGTCGGAGAGGGAGAGTGTCCAAGAAGATTTATAGTGGAAAGGTTATCAGCAACAGAATGGATAAGACTGTCGTTGTCGCCGTAACGAGACTGTTCCAGCACCCTGTATACAAGAAAACGGTGAAAAGGGTGACGAAATTCAAAGCACATGATGAGCAGAACAAGTGCAACGTCGGAGATATCGTCAAAATTATCGAAACAAGGCCTCTCAGCAAAGAGAAGAGGTGGCTCGTAATAGACTAAAGCTGATTGGAGTGATCGAAGATGATTCAGTTGAGGAGTATGCTCGAGGTAGCGGACAATTCAGGCGCGAAGAAGGTTCAGTGTATAAAGGTGCTCGGAGGCTTTCACAGGAGATATGCACGGCTCGGTGATATTGTTGTTGTCAGCGTGAAGGAGGCTCTTCCGGACAGCAATATAAAGAAAGGGACAGTTGCGAAGGCTGTTGTCGTGAGGACGAGAAAAGAACAGAGAAGGGCCGACGGTTCCTACATACGGTTCGATCAGAACGCGGTGGTCCTCATTAATCCGCAGGGTGAGCCGGTCGGGACAAGAATTTTCGGACCCGTGGCGAGAGAACTCAGATGGAAGGAGTTCACGAAGATCATTTCCCTCGCCCCGGAGGTCTTGTAGGAGAAATATGGGACTGACTGTAAAGAAGAACGACACAGTGGTTGTCACGGCAGGGAAAGAGAAGAGCAAACGGGGTCGGGTGTTGTCTGTTTTTCCGGCGAAGGAGCAGGTGCTGGTCGAGAAGATCAACGTTGTGAAGAAGCATATGAAACCCTCCAGAAAATATACACAGGGAGGGATTGTTGAGAGAGAGGCTCCCTTGCATGTATCCAATGTAATGATCGTCTGCCCCAAATGTAACAAGCCGACGCGGATAGGGAACACCATCCTGCAGACCGGCAAGAAAGTGAGAATGTGCAAGAAATGCAGGGAGGTCATGGATTAATATGATGCCGAGGCTCAAGGAAAAATACCTGAAAGAAGTCGTGCCGCTCATGATGAAGGAGTTTTCCTATGAAAACATTATGGAAGTTCCGAAAATAGAAAAGATCGTCCTTAATGTGGGGCTCGGCGAGGCCATACAGAACATAAAGCTTCTTGACGCAGCGCAGAAAGAGCTTTCGATGATAACGGGACAGAAGGCGATCGTTACCAAAGCAAAGAAATCGATTGCAGCCTTTAAGCTGAGGAAAGGGGTTCCCATAGGATGCAAGGTTACCCTCCGTGGAAACAGGATGTACGAATTTCTCGACAGGCTTATCAGCGTCGCTCTGCCCAGAATCAGAGATTTCAAGGGCATTTCCGGAAGAGCGTTTGACGGCAGGGGCAATTATGCGCTGGGACTGAAAGAACAGTTCATATTCCCTGAGATAGATTACGACAAGGTCGAAATGGTTCACGGACTCGATGTGATATTCCGCATCACTGCAAAGACTGACAAGGAGAGCAGAGCACTCCTTCGCTTTATGGGGATGCCGTTCAGAAACTGAAGATAGTCATCCGTCACCTTCGTCTCGATATGAACGGTGACAAAAGATAGGAGTTTGTATGGCAAAGGTTTGTATGATAGAAAAATCGAAGAGGGCGCCTAAGTTCGGGGT
>JBFLXP010000141.1:0-7507 GCA_040757315.1 Nitrospirota bacterium | reverse complement strand
TATCGGTTCGTTCGGGCGCGAAATTCTCTATGCCGGGCATGATGGACACAGTTCTCAATCTGGGCTTGAATGAAACCACGATGAAAGCGCTCGTCCGGAAGACCGGAAATGAGCGCTTTGTGCTTGACGCCTATAGAAGGTTGATGACCATGTTCGGCAGCATCGTCATGGGCATGGACCGGCAGCGATTCGAGAGAGCGATCGAAGAGATCAAGGAAAGGAAGGGTGTAAAGCTCGATACGGAGCTTGATACTGAAGCATTGAAAGAGCTTGTGGAAGAATACAAGATCATATACAAGAAAGGGACGGGGGAGGAATTCCCTGTCGATCCGTATGAGCAGCTCAAGAAGGCCATTAATGCGGTGTTCGGCTCTTGGTTCGGGGATCGGGCGGTCAAATACCGCAGGCTGAACGACATACCGGATACGCTCGGCACGGCATGTAACGTCCAAGCCATGGTATTCGGGAACCTCGGCGATAGTTCCGGGACGGGTGTCGGCTTCACGAGGGATCCCTCCACCGGGGAGAAGCGGTTTTTTGCCGAATGTCTCATCAATGCCCAGGGTGAAGACGTTGTGGCCGGCATCAGAACTCCTCTCAGCATAGAAGAACTGAGGAAACGCCTGCCAAAAGCGTATAAAGAGCTGGAGGGCATATACAAGAAACTTGAGAAACATTACAGAGATATGCTTGACATAGAGTTCACGATCCAGGAGGGAAAGCTCTATATGCTCCAGACGAGGGTCGGCAAACGGACTGCGTCGTCGGCCCTCAAGATTGCAATAGATATGGTGAAAGAAAAACTTATCGATAAAAAGACCGCTGTTCTCAGAATCGACCCCCAACAGTTGGACCAGCTTCTTCACCCGATGATAGATCCAAAAGCCGAGATAAAAGTCATTGCGAAGGGTCTTCCCGCTTCGCCGGGCGCTGCGGTGGGCAAGGTGGTTTTCACGGCTGATGATGCTGAACGGGCGGCCGATAAAGCTGAAAAGGTCATTCTTGTGAGGACTGAGACGTCGCCCGAAGATATCGGGGGAATGGATGCCGCCCAGGGAATACTTACCGCTCGCGGGGGGATGACGTCTCATGCAGCCGTTGTCGCCCGGGGCATGGGAAAATGCTGCGTAGCCGGATGCGGTGCGATCAACATCAACGAAGTGCAGAAATATCTAACGGTCAATGACCTAATTGTGAGAGAAGGGGATTACATTACCCTTAACGGAACAACCGGCGAGGTCATGCTCGGTCAGATACCTTTGGTAACTCCGGAACTCACGGGACATTTCGGCGCCTTCATGAAGTGGGTTGACGAATTCCGGAGACTCGGCGTCAGGACGAATGCCGATACGCCGCACGATTCTGAAGTGGCGAGAAAATTCGGCGCCGAGGGCATCGGCCTCTGCAGGACTGAACATATGTTCTTTGCCCCCGAGCGAATCAGCGCTGTCAGAGAGATGATCCTTTCCGACGACATCGACGGAAGAAAGAAAGCCCTTTCCAAGCTGCTTCCGATGCAGAAAGGCGACTTCATCGAGATATTCAGAGTAATGAAGGGTTTGCCGGTGACGATCCGCCTTCTTGATCCGCCGCTACATGAATTCCTCCCCCATAGCGATGAAGAGTTGACGGCCCTGGCCCACTCGATGGAAGTCCCCGTGGAGAAGCTCAGGGCCCGTAACAGAGCATTGCATGAATTCAATCCGATGTTGGGCCACAGGGGCTGCAGACTGGGGGTGACGTATCCCGAGATCTATGAAATGCAGGTTAGGGCCATTGTGGAAGCCGCCTGCGAATTATCCATCCAGAAAGTGAAGGTTATTCCGGAGATCATGATCCCGCTGGTGGGCCACGTGAAAGAACTTCAGATGATGAGAGAGTTGACCGTCAGGGTGGCGGAAGAAGTGCAAAGGCAATACAGAACAAAGATACAGTATACGGTCGGCACGATGATCGAGCTTCCGAGGGCCGCTATAACTTCCGATGAAATTGCGACACAGGCCGACTTTTATTCTTTCGGCACGAACGACCTTACACAAACGGCATTCGGCCTGTCACGCGATGACGCGGGAAGGTTCCTTCCTTATTATGTCGAAAAGGGCATACTGGAAGAAGATCCATTCATTACACTGGATCGGGCCGGCATCGGCGAGCTTATGATAATAGGCATTCGAAAGGGCAGGAAGGTGAAGAAGCACCTCAAGATCGGCATCTGCGGTGAACATGGCGGCGACCCGAAATCGGTCGAATTCTGTCACCGGGTCGGACTCGATTATGTGAGCTGTTCGCCGTATAGGGTGCCGATTGCGCGGCTGGCAGCGGCGCAGGCGTCACTCAAAGAAAAAGTAAAAAAAGATTTGAGCAAAACAACGGTATAGAAAATCTGTTGTAAAAACCCCTTGTTCCGTTACCGGCAAGGGGTTTTTTGCGATGAGACCGGGGTTTACAGAGGAGCGCGCCGTATGGTATTGTTAAAATTACTATTTTTCGAAAGGTGGTGAATTATGGCCATAGATAGGACTCAGAAACAGACTATCATCAATGACTACGGAATCCACGAGACGGATACCGGTTCGCCTGAAGTGCAGATCGCACTGCTGAGCACAAGGATTAATTACCTGACAGAACATTTCAAAACCCACAAAAAAGACCACCATTCTCGCAGGGGTCTGCTAAAACTTGTAAGTCAAAGGAGGAAATTGCTGAATTACCTGAAACAATCGGACAAGGAACGATACGAGAAGGTTATTGAGCGGTTGGATATAAGAAAATAATGAAAAAAGTTGAGATTGAAGTTCGCGGTCGGAAGCTCATATTAGAGACGGGAAAGATTGCAAAGCAGGCCGATGGAGCAGTGGTTGCTCAGTACGGCGACACGGTAGTCCTCGCGACTGTCGTTTCGGACAAAGTGGAGAAGGAAGGGCTGGATTTTTTCCCTCTCACAATAGATTACCAGGAAAAAGCGTATTCCGCTGGGAAAATCCCCGGCGGGTTCTTCAAGAGGGAGGGTAGGCCGACCGAAAAAGAGATTCTGACCTCCCGTCTGACAGACAGACCGCTCAGGCCGCTGTTCCCTAAAGGATTCTATTATGAGACGCAGGGAATAGTGAATGTTCTTTCTTATGGTGAGGAGAACGTTGCGGATATTCTCGGCATAATCAGCATGTCGACGGCGCTGGTTATTTCGGATATACCTTTCAAAGCGCCGGTGGCCGCCGTAAGGATCGGAAGGGTGGGGGGATCGTTCGTTATCAATCCGGATCTGCAGGAGGCTGCCGAGTGCGATTTGAATCTCGTTGTGGCCGGGACTGAGGATGCCGTTATAATGGTAGAGGGCGAGTCCGCAGAAATATCGGAGGCCGATCTCCTTGAAGCACTCGATATTGCGCACAATGAGATAAGGCGCATCTGTGCCGTTCAGAATGAATTCCGGTCGATGGCGGGCAAAGAGAAGCGCGCAGTGGCTGAACCCGTTATGGATGAAAGTCTCAAACAAGGGGTGACCGAGCTTTCCATCGAGAAGATACGGAATGCGATCACTATCCCCGACAAACTCATGCGCCAGAGGTCTCTTGATGAAATATTGAAAGACGTTATCGACCAATTGAATACCGAAGAAAAAGACCTTACCAGAGACATAGCTACGGTATTCGATGAGATCGAGAGAAGTCTCGTCAGGGGAATGATTCTCAGTGAAAACAAGAGGGCGGACGGGAGGACAAATACGGAAGTGCGGCCGATAAGCTCAGAGGTTGGAATACTTCCGAGAACCCACGGATCTGCACTCTTTATTCGCGGGGAGACCCAATGTCTCGCCGTGGTCACGCTCGGAACATCCGAGGACGAGCAGAAGATCGATTCGCTCGAGGGAGAATCATATAAGACGTTCATGCTCCACTACAACTTCCCGCCGTTCAGCGTCGGCGAGGTGAAGCCCTTGAGGTCGCCGGGTCGGCGTGAAATAGGGCATGGAATGCTCGCGGAGAGGGCAGTGAAGGCGATCGTCCCTCCGAAAACGGAATTTCCTTATACCATAAGAATCGTGTCCGATATTCTTGAATCGAACGGTTCGTCGTCCATGGCTACGGTCTGCGGAGCGTCTCTCGCGTTGATGGACGCCGGAGTACCGGTCAAGTCACATGTCGCAGGTATCGCCATGGGGCTCATCAAGGAGGATGAAAGGGTCGTTATTCTGACGGATATCCTGGGCCTGGAAGACCATCTCGGAGATATGGATTTCAAAGTCACCGGGACGGCAAAGGGCATTACGGCGTTCCAACTGGATACAAAAATAGGTGGAATTTCGCGTGAAATCATGCAAGAGGCGCTTGAGCAGGCCAGACAAGGGCGTCTGTTCATTTTAGAAAAAATGTCGGAAACAATCGGTTCTCCGAGGGAAACGCTGGCACGCTATGCGCCGAGAATTTTCACGATGCAGATCAAGCAGGACAAAATCCGCGATGTGATCGGCACGGGAGGAAAGGTCATCAGGGGCATCGTGGAGCAGACCGGTGTGAAGATAGATATTGAAGACAGCGGCGTTATCAGCATCGCTTCGCCCGACGGCGAGTCGGCGCAGAAAGCTATTGATATCATCAACAGCATAACTGCCGAAGCGGAGCTCGGAAAGATATATCTGGGCAAGGTTAAGAGGATCACCGACTTCGGCGCGTTTGTCGAGATCCTGACTGGGACCGAAGGACTGCTTCATATTTCCCAGATATCTGAAAAAAGAATAGCAAAAGTGACGGATGAAATAAACGAGGGCGAAGAGGTGCTCGTCAAGGTCATCGAGATAGATAAGATGGGCAGGATTCGTCTGTCGCGGAAAGAGGCTCTCAGGGAAAAAGGCTCGGAGAAGACGGAGACCGCGCACAGGAAATAATTCCGATACGAGACACCGGATGAAAGGGGATTGATATCCCCTTTTTTAGTTTGAGGGGAGACGATATGTTCAAGAAGGAATACTTAGAGAACGGACTGACGGTCGTCATGGAATCGTTGAAGAACATGCGGTCCGTGGTCATCGGCATTTGGGTAAAGGTGGGGTCGAGGAACGAGCCTCCTGAAGCGAACGGCATATCTCACTTCCTCGAACATATGTTCTTCAAAGGTACCAGGAAGCGTACGGCGAGGGATCTGGCCTTTGAAATCGATTCCCTCGGCGGAGAACTGAACGCCTTTACATCCAGGGAGAATACGACATTCTACGTCAAGGTGCTGGATGAGAATATAGAGAAAGGGACGGAGCTTTTGTCGGATATCTTCCTCAATTCGACCTTTCCCGAAGACGACGTTGAGAAAGAAAAGAAGGTCATCAAGGAAGAGATTAAGATGGTGGAGGATACGCCCGATGACTACGTTCATGACCTCTCGAATGAGACTATATGGGGCCGCTCGGGCCTTGGACAGCCCGTGCTGGGCAGGAGAGAAACGATCAGGTCTTTCACCAGAGACGATCTTCTCGCTCACATCAGGAAATATTACGGCACCAAGGATGTAGTAATATCATGTGCAGGAAACATCGATCACGATCAGGTGATAGCGCTGCTGAACCGCAACTTCGGACATCTTCGAAGCGGTTCCGAGCCCGAACGGGGCGGTCAGCCCCAGTGGAACAGCAAGGTTGCAGTCCACAATAAGACTCTGTCGGAAGCGCACTTGTGCCTCGGTGTGGAGGGACTTCCCCAGGCAAGCAGAGAGAGGTATGTGTTCTTTCTGCTGAACACGATTCTCGGCGCGGGAGTCAGTTCCCGGCTTTTCCAGGAGATCCGGGAGAAGCGGGGGCTTGCGTATTCAATTTATTCTTTTGTCTCTTCCTATTTTGACACGGGTATCTGGGGGGTCTACGCGGGAGTGAGCAAGAAAAGAGTGAGAGAAGTGCTTGAATTGATCCTGAAAGAGATTGACGGCCTGAAGGATACTGTTACGGAGGCCGACCTGACCCGTGCCAAGAACCAATTGAAGGGAAACATCATCCTGGGACTGGAGTCGACGAGCGGCCGTATGAACAATATCGCACGCCAGGAGATTTACTATGGCAAGTATTTCTCCCCTAAAGAGATCATACATGAAATTGACCTCGTTACTCTCGACCAGATCGGCACCCTTGCCGAGAGGCTCATAAAAAGAGAGCGCTTCGCTCTCACCGTTTACGGTCCTGTTGATCCGGGCGAGATCAAGGGAATCGTTTAGCTCACAGGCTCCGATGCTTGCATTGCCGCCTCTTTTGTGGTAAAAAACTAGAAACACACCAAGCTTCTCGATCTTGTGCACTAAAGGGAGGTAAACATGCCGGCATATGAATATACCTGCAAGGACTGCTCAAAAGACTTCACCGTATTTCTTACGATCAAGGAGTATGAGGCAAAGCCGAAGATCACATGTTCCCACTGTCAGAGTGACAAAGTGGAGAAGAAGTTGACCACCTTCTTCACGAAAACAAGCAGGAAGTCGTAGAAGCGTTTACTGACTATTTCTGAGAAAAGATTTCCTTTAATGCATCGCCGAGCGTCGGATAGAGAAACCGGAACCCTGCCTTCAGTAATTTTTCCGGATGCATTCTTTGGCTGAACAGCACAACGTCCGCCGTCTCTTGTAAAACCATTTTGAGGACAAAAGCCGGAATCGGGATAGGCAACGCCTTCCGGTACTGCCTGAGAAGGTTCATGAAGTCCCTGAATCGAACGGGATGGGGGGAAGAAGCATTGACAGGGCCCGATATGGACTCATGCTCGATGACAAACCGGTAGGCGTTGACGATATCTTCCATGTGAATCCAGGAAAACCAGTTCGTACCCGAGCCGAAGAGAAAGGACAGTCCGAAATCGAAGGATTTCAGAACCTGCGCCAGCATGCCGCCGCTTCTTTCAAGAACCGGAGCGGTCCGCACCTGAACTGAACGCAGCCCCGACTGTTCAGCTTTTCGTGCTTCGGCTTCCCAGGCAACACATACTTCTGCCAGGAACCCGTTGCCGTGAGAGGTTTGCTCTGTAAGTGTCATGTCACCCCGGTCACCGTAATAGCCGACAGCAGACGCAGAAATGAAGGCCTTTGGCTTTCGTTCGAGCGCCGAAATGAATGAGACCAGGTTTTTGTTCGCGGTTATCCTGCTCTCCCGAATAGCCCTTCTGTTCTTTGTCGTCCAGAGGGAAAAAATATTCTTTCCGCTCAGATTGATAACCGCGTCGACCCCCTGAAACCAGCGTTTTTCAAACAGCTCCGGTCGCAGCAAATCGGCCTTGAAAGATTGAAGCCCCTGCATGGAAAGCCGCGACTCATTCCTGTCGAGAATGACCACTTCGTGGCCGTGGAACAAAAGATGCCGCGTAAGGCGCTGCCCGATGAAACCATTCCCGCCGCCGATGAGTATCTTCATACATTATTACTCCGGCAAGTAAATACCAAAACGACGTCATTCCCCGGCTTGATCCCCCGATCAAGTCGGAGGACGGAATCCATAAGGGACTGGATGCTCCGATCAAGTCGGAGCATGACATCTTTCATC
>JBFLXP010000140.1:0-7511 GCA_040757315.1 Nitrospirota bacterium | reverse complement strand
CGGGAATGGGAAGGGACGGCGCCGATGGTATGGCACGTCTCGCAAGGACCGGAGCTTACACCATAGCTCAGGATGAGGCTTCCTCTGTTGTGTATGGGATGCCGAGGGCTGCTGTAGAGATCGGTGCAGCCCGCGAGATCTTGAACATCGAGAAGATCGGTGAACGGATGACGGAGCTATTAGGGCAGAAAAATTGAGATAAAAAAAAGTGAATAGGCAGGCTGGTGAATCGGTGAATGGGTAAATAGGTGAGTTGGTGAACAGGATTGCGGAAAATATAAATTGAGATGAGGACTATGGAGAGCGATATCCACGGAAAAAGTGCCGACGAATTCTTTCAAATGTTCAGAAGAGGCGCGGAATTCACGAAGAACCTGATCAAGGAAAACGAAAGCCTCAAATCCAGGGTTGCAAAACTGGAAGCGGGCAAGGGTCAGTCAGGGGACGAAAAGAAGATCAGGCTGTATGAAGGCAAAATCAGGATAATCCACGACGAATTCAAGGCTCTCCTGAATCGGTACAAAAAAACGCAGGAAGAGAACAAAGACCTGTTGTCGAAATGCTCTCTCGTACAGAAAGAGAATAACAGCCTGGCGAACCTTTACATCGCAAGTTATCAGCTACACTCGACCCTGGATTTCAACGAAGTCCTGAACAGTGTCGTCGAGATCATAATCAATTTGATCGGGGCGGAGACCTTCGTAATTTTTCTGATGGACGACAAAACAAACGTACTCCTGCCCGCGGCATCCGAAGGACTCCGGCTCGGCGACGTCCCCCGCATTGTCGTCGGCGACGGTACTATCGGAAAGGTGGCCAAGACGGGCGAAAGCTACTTTTCGGACGGCGGGGTTCAGAGGATCGACAGCGAGCCCGACACACTGAATCCGGTAGTCTGTATACCCCTCAAGATTAAAGAACATGTGATCGGCGTGATCGCACTATATGCTCTCTTTGTGCAGAAGACCGCCCTCTCCCAGATCGATTATGAACTATTCAACCTGCTGGCAGGCCACGCCGCAACCGCCCTATTCTCTTCGCGACTGTATACACAGTCGGAAAGAAAGCTCACCACCATCCAGAACTTCCTTGACCTTCTGAAGGACAAGAAGAGGAAGACCCGAATCCCGCGATAAGGATTGCATTGCGAGCGAACCGGAGCAATCTCTCCTTTTTTCGAGGAGATTGCCACACGCCTTTCAGGTGCTCGCATGACCGACACATTGAGCAAAGTGAGCACCGCTTTATTCCGATCATTGACTTTCCATGAGCGGTACGGTAGTGTAAAAAAAGAGGCTGAAGCCTCCTTGCGGAACTTAGCCAAAGGGCCCGAGGTTCAATCCCGGGCCCGATTGTTTTGTGCCCTGAAAAATGTCCCAAAGACTTGACAGTTTAAAGTGGCTGCGAAAAAAGACTTCCGAAATCAAGGGTGAGAGTCTTCCCGTACGGCGTGCCGCACTTTTGCACGTTTATGTCGGCGCACTCACGCTCGGAGAGATTGCTGCGTATGCAGGTTTGGCCGCCGAGACTCTTCAGGGACTCAGGCTGAATGCACGCTTCATGAAGATGGTGGACACAGTCAAGAAAGAATATGCGAGTGACCTGCGAGAGGACATTCTCGTGAACACATATGACATCGAGGACTACGAACCACTTGCATCAGACGTTGCACTCTTCGACGAGATCCTCCGGATGCAGATAAAGCTGCCCTTGTTCACCCAGTTAAGAAAGCTCTCGGAGAAAATTGAAAGCAAATACAGGTACAACCTGAAGATCGATTCTTACGATCTCATGCTCTTCAGAAGGCTCTTTAGTTTCCTCATCCTCGTCGAGAAGTATGCTACAACTCTCACCGCGCAGTCGTTGCTGGAGATGAAAAAAATCGCCGAAGAGATAGTCTGGTACTCCCTTCATCTCGATAAGAATGAAATAGACCTGATGCTCGAAAAGCCCATGGCGACCATCGACGAAAGAGTGGCGGGATTGAAAGCAAGGCTGGATGAATTCGGGAAGTGAAAGGGCTCACGGCGACACGGAGTGACCCTAAACACAGTTTGTGGTACTCTTCTATTAGAGAAAGTACTCAAACACCCGAGAGGACGTCATGGTGATTCTTAAGGTGCTGGACAATCTGGAAAAACTCGAGTCAAGAATGGCGGACGTTCCTTACTTGGTAGTTGTCGGTGACTGAAATACCGGAGAATCAGACAGAAAAGTTTTCGAAGAAGCATCAGCCAACCGGACATACTCTCATTATCGAATTACCTTGACTAACTTGCAAGCACGTGCTATTGTATAGCACAAGATTTTAGAAGTTTTTGCGTTCACAGAAGGCCACAAAGACTTTTAGCTTTGTGGCCTTTTTTATTGAATACTTCTGAGATTCTTAATTTCAAGGATAAGGAGGTAAGCAAGATGACACAAGGAACTGTGAAATGGTTTAATGACAGTAAAGGTTTTGGCTTCATTACAGCACAAGACAATACCGATGTTTTTGTCCACCATACGGCGATTCAAGGCAGCGGCTTTAAAAGCCTTGCCGAAGGTGACAATGTCACCTTTGATACTGAACAAGGCCCGAAAGGTCCCAAAGCGATCAACGTGGTTAAGCTCTAATCAATTGGACAAGGCTCCCTCCATGGGGAGGGGGCCCTGCCCCTTTGAGCGGAATGACAGGAACATGAATAATAACGAGGATGCGGCCTCCTTCAGGAATGACCCTTACTTAGCGCTCTGTGCCAAGGTGCCGGGGAGACTGAAAAGGTCAGAGGTTTCATAAACGAAAAAGGAGATTACAGATGAGAAAGATGTATGTTGGAAATATTCCATACGACGCTACCGAAGAAGATTTAAGGGAACTCTTCTCAGAATATGGGGAGATTGAATCAGTAAAAATAATACAGGATCAATTCACAAACCGGTCTAAAGGATTTGGTTTTGTCGAGATGGTAAACGAAGAAGATGCAAAAAAGGCGATTGCAACCCTTAATGGAAAAGATTTCAAGGGAAAATCACTCGCTGTTGCTGAGGCAAAGCCTCAACAGAGAAGACAAGGTTTTAATAAAAGAAGTAGCGGCTATGGTGGCGGCACAGGCAGAGGCTGGAGATAGTTTTTTGGAGATAAAGGTCAACGAGAATAATGTCGAAGGAGCACTGAAAGTCCTCAAGCGTAAATTGCAGAAAGAAGGGCTCTTTCGAGAAATAAAACGAAGAAAGGCATATGAAAAGCCTTGTGAAAAGGAAAAACGCAAACGAAGAGACGCAAGAAAGCGAAGAATGAAGGCTCTGAGATATAAGAAACGTGCATATTAAGAAGCTCTTAATAATTTATGGGCCTGCAAAAAAAGCCCCGATGCTTACGGAGGTGGTATGAAAACACTTGTTGAACTCATTGCGAAGTCTCTGGTGGATAAACCGGAAGAAGTTGTAGTGACCGAGATAGGCGGACAACAAACCGCTCTGATTGAATTGCGTGTTGCTGCAAGTGATATCGGGAAAGTCATAGGAAAGCAGGGGAATACCGCACGTGCAATGAGGACGATACTGAGTGCTGCCGGCACTAAGCTTGAAAAGCGTTGTGTCCTGGAAATATTGGATTGAACAGAAAAATATGAAAATGCACTCTTAGCTATGAACAGTTGATAAGAGGCGCCCGCCGACTTTAAAGATGCTGCCTGCTAATCGGCAGGTGTCATAACCGCGTTGAGTTTCCCTACTTCGCCTGTGTAAAAAGCGATAAGAACCACAGGCATCGTGCCGAGGTTCCTTCCGTTATGGGGAATGTTAACGACTTCAACAATTGCGTCACCGGCAGCGAAATGGTAAGTGTTCCCTCCCTTTATCTCCACAGTCAGGTTCCCTTCCAGCACATATGCATAAAGGGGAACCGGATGGCTGTGCCATCCGGTTTCAGCACCGGGCTTAATTTCCACTTTTGCAACCGTGATTTCCGCATTCTGAGTGTTAAGGTATTTCACAGGGTAATTGCCGGTCGTCGAAGTCGTTTTCAAGATGAGCGTCGACTTAACTCCAGCACCGTAGTCGCCGGCCACGACGATATATGGAACTCCGAAAACAAAGATAACCAACATAATGGCGAGATATTTTCTCATGAGTCCTCCGGAACAGCTTTTTTTGTATTGTAATAAATTGCCGATATTGAATCCAACCTTTCAGTACAAACCGGAAGAATTCTCACCCTCCCCTCAGGGGAAGAGAAGTGAAGAGCCCACGGGAATCCCTGAGGGACTATTTTTGGAACAACCTTTCCACAACACTATCTTCCCAGCAGTATCGATCCCTCCGTGAAGAACGTCCCGGCAACCGCGGCTGTCATGAGGCAAGCAAGGGTTGCCGCGATGAGTGCTCTCAAGCCGACGGCGGAGAGGTCTTTGGTCCTTTCGGGCACAAGCGCCGCCGTGCCGCCGACAAAAATGGCGAGTGAGGCGACGTGGGCAAAGCCGCAGAGGGCGTAGGCCGCAAGTACGGCTGAACGGGAATTCTTCAGAACATTCTGAGAGAGGAGCGCCGCCAGGTCCTGATAGGATTTGACTTCCGTCAGGACAACCCTTTCTCCGATGAGCTTTGCAATCTCGTATGCGTCCGAAGGAGGGACGCCGATCACGAGAGCGAGTGGATAGAAAAGATAGCCGAGAAGTCCCTTCAGCGACCAATCGATGCTGAGACCTGTGAGCATGTTCAAATGAAGTCCGGTCCCTTCGATGACCAAATCTATGAGAGAGACTATGCCGAGAAAGGCAAGAAGGAGGGCCACGATGCCGATGACCATTTTTACCCCCTCGTTTGCACCGTTGATTATCGCTTCCATGATACCCGATTCTTTTTTATAATAAGGAGCCACATCGACGCCGTAAGTCTCCGGTTTTTCTTTTTCGGGGAGGATTATCTTTGACATCACGATCGCAGCGATCGCCGAGAGAACGGAGGCTGAAACGAGATGGCCCGCTATGGTCGGAAACTGCCCTCTCAGGAGGAATACATAGAGGGCGAGCACGTTCGATGCGGTCGTGGACATGCCCGCAGACAGGATGGTGCAGAATTCAGAGCGTGTCATGGTCTTTAGATACGGGAGAACGGTCATGTTGGCTTCGACGCCGACAAAGATATTGCTCGACACACTGAGGGATTCGGCGCCGCTTATTCTCATAAGTTTTGTGAATGCGCGGGAAAACAGTCTGATCAGTCGCGGCATGACACCGGCAAAATAGAGCACTGCCATCAGACTTGCGAAAAAGACAATCGCCGGGAAAGCCTGAAATGCAAGGATGAAACCCAGCGATTCTTCTCCCGCCTCATTCCTTGTTCCGGGAGGAAGAGCAAGTCTTCCGAAAACGAACCTCGTTCCCGCACCCGCGCTGTCGAGGACTTTCACCACCGCGTCATTAATGAAGAGGAACGTCTGTGAACCCGTGGGAACTACAAAGATGAAGAGGGCAAATACCAACTGGAGGGCTGTACCCCAGACAACGACCCGCCAGTTGACAGTCTTCCTGTCTGCGGACATCACCCAGGCGATAAACATGAGAACGAATATTCCCGCGAAGCTGACAAGGTTATACATGATCGTATGCCAGGCACTATACATAAAAAACCGCTGCATTTTCAAGGATGGCTTCTGCCGGCGTTCCGCGGAAGCGCGGTAAGTTTACAAGAACGAGCGCCCTTCGACAAGCTCAGGGTGACAGAGCGAGACGGACATTATGCGTTCGTCATGGTGAGCCTGTCGAATCCATGACAACAAAGTTGCTGACCGCACTGAAGATTACAGCTTCCGCTGATTTCTGCTTGAAAGGCTCATCCGCTTAATGGTAATATACAACAAGCCCTCCCGGAGCGGAGGGTTTATTTGTCGCCGCTCAAAACTCCTCGCGAGATTTGAGAATATTCTGCAGGTGCTTGTCAACCGGAATGTAAAGAGACAGCGGATGGAAGAGACCCTTCAAAATATACTGGAAAATTACAGAAAAAGTGAGGGGAATATCGTGACCATCCTGCAGGACATCGAGAGATCCTTTGGCTATGTCCCTGAAGACGCTGTCAACTGGTTCTCGAAGAAACTCGATATCCCCGCAAGTCGTTTTTTTGGCGTAGCTACGTTCTATTCTCAGTTCCACCTCAAACCACGGGGCAAGAACGTCATCACCGTATGCCGTGGTACAGCCTGCCATGTGAAGGGTTCCGAGCGACTTATCAACAGACTCCTTATCGAACTCGACATCCCGGCGGATGAAGACACGACCAACGATCAGAAGTTTACGATCGAAAAGGTGAACTGCATCGGCGCATGCGGGATCGCGCCGGTTGCCGTGGTTAATCACGAAGTGCACGGAAAGATGACCCTCGATAAGATGATGAAGGAAGTCAAGAAACTCAGGACGGGCGACTGATGGGCAGAGATATCGTCATAAAGGTCTGCACCGGCACCGGCGGAGTCGCATCAGGGGGGGAACGGGTGCTTTCGGCATTTCACGATGCGGTCCGATCGTCCGGCATCGAAGCGACTTTTTCCGAAAGATGCTCCACTCAGAAAGTCGGATGCAGGGGATTCTGCTCAAAGGATGTGCTTGTGGACGTCATTGTTGATGGTGCAAAGACCACATACAAACACGTGAAACCCGATATGGTTATGAGGATTTTCGAAGAGCACGTTATTAACGGAAATCCCGTTGCGGAATGGGCCGTTGGAGACGAATATCATGCCTTCCACGATAAGCAGCAGAAAGTGGTGCTGTCACATTGCGGTGAGATAGATCCCGAAGACATCGACGCGTATATTGCCGTCGGCGGATACGAGGCGGCGCGGAGAGCAGTCCTTTCCATGAGCCCTGAAGAGATCGTCAGTGTCGTAAAAAGATCGAACCTCCGCGGACGGGGCGGCGCCGGTTTTCCCACCGGACTGAAGTGGGAGCTCGGCCTGCGCATCAAGTCCGACATCAAATATGTAATCTGCAACGGAGACGAGGGAGACCCGGGTGCGTTCATGGACAGATCCGTTATGGAAGGTGATCCCCATTCTGTCGTAGAAGGGATGATCATCTGCGCTAAAGCCACCGGTTCGCATCAGGGATATATCTATGTGCGGGCTGAATATCCTCTGGCTGTCAAACGGCTTCAGATGGCCATAGATCGGTGCTACGAAAGAGGGTTTCTGGGCAGAGACATACTCGACAGCGGCTTCGCTTTTGACCTCAAAATATTCCAGGGCGCAGGCGCGTTTGTCTGCGGAGAGGCTACTGCGCTGATGCGTTCCATTGAGGGGACAAGGGGGATGCCGAGCCCGAAGATGTTTCGCTCGGCGGAGAAAGGCCTGTGGGACAAACCCACTGTCCTCAATAATGTCGAAACCTTTGCCAACATTCCCCGCATCCTTCTTAACGGAGCTGAATGGTACAGCGCTCTCGGAACCGAGAGGAGCGGGGGGACAAAGGTCTTTTCGATTACCGGCAAGGTGAAGAACACCGGACTTGTCGAAGTCCCTTTGGGAGTACCGC
>JBFLXP010000139.1:0-7515 GCA_040757315.1 Nitrospirota bacterium | reverse complement strand
GGCTTGTCCGGAATCTTTCTTCAAGAAGGATTCCCGACGCGCTTCGCTTGCGAGAATGACACACTTTCCTACATTCACCCTAATTATTGGACAGACTCTAATAAAATAAAAATGTCATGCTCCGACTTGATCGGAGCATTCAGTTCCCTTCTGGATTCCCCGGTCAAGCCAGGGAATGACAGTGTTTTTTGATTGCCAGCGCATTACGGTCGAGCGAGTTAGTTCGCGATAATGCCGGCCGACTCCTCGACGCCTGCCAGGATTCTCTCCGCTTCTTCCATATCGGATTCCATGACATAAGGAATGCCGGTCACCTCCGCGGCCTCTTTCGTCAGACACACGAGATCCGAACGGTCAAGGTATTGGAGCGAGAATTTGCGCGCGCCGGCCATGAGCTGCTGAAGCCCGATCTTCAGCCGGTCACAGAATGTGTACATGCCGATCGCACCGACGGGGAGTTTCTTATAGTCTTTCCCGAATTTTGCTTTCAGTGTTTCGGCGCTTACAAAGATCTTTTCGACATTGTCACCGTATTTCTTAATCTCCGGCGGAAGCTTCTCCTCGCCGATCCAGCGCCCGATATTCTTTCCGACCATTGCAGGAATCATGGTTGCACGCCCCATGCAGACGGCCTTTACAAACGGTGCACCCATTGCGATTGCCTTAAACACGTGGTCTTCAAGCGAGAACCCGCCTGCAACAGCAAGGTCCGGCACGTATTTGCCTTTTGCCCTCAATTCTTCGGCGAATTTATATGCAAGCGCTTCGAGATAGATAGTCGGAATTCCCCATTCATTCATCATCCTCCACGGGCTCATACCGGTCCCGCCGCCTGCGCCGTCAATGGTGAGCAGGTCTATTTCCGCATCCGATGCGAACTTTATAGCCCTTGCAAGGTCTGCAATCCTGTAGGCGCCCGTCTTGAGAGAAACGAATTTCGCTCCGATTTTCCTGAGATACTCGACACTCTTCATGAACCCTTCATACTGGACCATACCGAGCCTTGAGTGTCTCTCGAATTCCCTGAACGCTCCCTCCTTGAATGCTCTCTGGACTACTTTGTCCTCAGGATCGGGCAGAACAACGTACCCTCTTCTCTTCAGTTCAAGCGCCCTGTCGAGGGTCTTCAGTTTCACTTCGCCACCAATGTTCTTTGCTCCCTGCCCCCATTTCAGTTCAAGACACTCAACACCGAGTTTCTCCACCGCGTATTCAGGGGAGCGAAGCCTTGCATCTTCGACATTCTGTTGAAGAATAATGGCCCCGCTTTTGTCTTTCCACTCGTTGTAAGTCTTGACCCTTCTTGCAAGTTCTGGAGAATTCACGACCTTTCCGCCCTTTATTTCGGCATCAGGATCCATACCTACAACATTTTCGCCGATTACGACCATAATTCCTGAAATAGCTGCGCCTATTGCCAGGCTTTCCCAGTTGTCTCTTGCGATATTGGTAGAGCCGAGAGCGCCCGTAAAAACCGGGACTTTCAGATTAACTTTATGTTTCTTCCCAAGGGCGACTTCCGTAGAAACGTTTGTGAATAGCGCCTTGTCCGAATCTGCATCCATTCCTATTGCACCGATGCACGTGCCCTGTATATTCAAATGAGAATAGTCTACCGGATATTCCTTGACAGCTCCCGCTGTCACTTTGCCAAAAGGCTGCGGATACAGGACTTCCCTTCCTCTGTACGACGATTTACCGATTTCGCAGATTCCCGGGCATCCGTCCAGGCAGACTGAGCAGATACCGGAATAAGGGGCCTGGTCGGAGACCCTGTTCCTTGTCCCTGTTGCCGCGCTTGCATTCGGTTTTCCGTAGTTCATTTTTTCCTCCCGTTAGTTCAGTATTTCTAAATCTTTCATCGTCTTATTTCAGTATTGCTTAAGTTATAAGCTAAAAAAACGCCTTACCCCTGAACTTATCTGTCACATATCATGTTATATGCTCTGGTATACAATATTGCACCTCCTTTATTATAAATTAATTAGCAGAAATCAAAAATGCATTCAGTATTACTAAATCCATGAGCCAAAAAAAACGAACCCTCGATTTCGGTGAACGATATATTCGCAGCTCCTTTAATCAAGAGATGAACAAAAGCAGTTCCGCGCTGTCACCTCCTTCGTTTCTTAGTTGTGCCGTTGCCTCGTTAGTAAGATAAGCCGAGTCGCCTGGTCTCAAGGTCTCGGCCTGTCCGTTTACGACAACAGAAACATCACCCTTTATAATATAGAGCAGTTTTTTCCCATCGGGCTGCAATATGTCAGTCTTCACTTTCGCGTAGGGATCTATCACCATCAGGATGCCCGCAAAAGACCCTTCTTTCACAATTCCGAATCCCCGCAGCCCTCCTTCTTTAAATAATTGTCTGGAAAACGTCTTCTCCTTCCTGACAAGCCAGGGTATTTCCCCTGCTTTACTCTCCAGCGCATCCGACAGACTCACACCCAGGGCATTGCAAATCTGAATGAACGAGTGGAGCGACGGAGTGATCTGATTGCTTTCCATCTGAGAAATGAAACTCGGGGTCAGATCCACCTTATCGGCCAGCTCTTTCTGACTCATTCCCGTCTTCGTCCTCAATTCCTTGATCTTTGTACCGAAATCATAGGACGGCTCCTTTTTCACGGACGTGATAGCTATCGTTCTACCCGCAATCTCGTATGAGTGGGGTTTGAAAGCCTCCCTGTGAGGACGGCCTTCCAGCTTCAGCGCCTTTATCCAAAGCTTGTCTTTTCTCTTGTAAAGTTCAAGCACCACCTGAGTGATGTGACGCAGATTGGCCTTGAATTTCTGGCTGTGAGCGTCCTTTTCGAGCAGCCAGTACGCAACCGTCCCGAGATCATAGAGACGGGGACACAGATATGTAAAAAACTTGTACGTCCTGTTTTCATCTCCCCAGAGATCCTGCATGCCGGTCAGGCTGTCGAAGACATATCTGCCTCCCGCCTGAAACTTGTCCTCCAGTGAATTGAGCAGAGATGTGAACTCGTCGATATTTCTGGGATCGTCGATTCGGACGACATTTTCGTGGACGGAATTCTCATAGAACTTAGTAAAGGCCTTGTCGCTCTTCCCTTTGCCGGATGTGAAGCAGTCGAGGAGGATGAAATTCTCCCCCGGCGGGATATCTTCCATCTGTTGGAAAACGCTGTGGGGCGATTTGTTGAAACTGATGTAAATAACGTTCCGGTTTTCTGAAAATGACTGCCGTATGAAATTCAGAACGAAGATCTCCGGCGAGGTTCCCGCCTCAACTTCCCAGACGACGTTGTCTCCCACGTAGAGTGAGTCAACAAGGTTGTCGAGGTCGCGGATGCCGGAAAAAATTTTACCCATATGGAAGTCGGCTAACGGTTGCCTATTGATTATAGCCGTCGCGATTGATGAAATTCAAGACGGAAAAAGAAGGATGAGTAACCCTTCATTGAAGTGCGGCCATCAAGCTGTAAAACCTGCCCGACGCATCCTTCGACAGCCTCAGGATGACAAATGTCATGGTGATCCGTCAATACGTAGGACGGATGTCGAACCATGACCGGATAAATGGTGTTAGCTCAACTTCAGCCGCATCATGTAATACAGCCAGAGCAAATGTGATTTGAGAAAGTAATAGATCTCTTCTGATGGGCTCTCGCTTCTGATGCTCCTGACAACTTTGGGCACGTCTATGGAAAGAGGGCAATTCTTTCGGCACCGCCCGCAGGTGAGGCACAGTTCAAGCTTCTTGTCCATCTCGTCTTCGGAGAGACTCTTGTAAGCAAGCCCTTTGCCTCCGAGATACTTTTCTTCGGCAAAAAAATTACCCACGGCGCCGTACATCGGACAGTGAAGAAGGCAATTGCCGCAATCAATGCAGTAGAGCAACTCCCGGAACCCCTTTTCGATCATCTCCGACCTTTTGTTGTCAAGGAGGACCAATACTACCTCGTTAGGCGGATGGACTCCGCTGAAGAATTTTTTTTCGACATCAGCGGTCTTGCTCGCGCCGCTGATAATTTCGACAAAAGAAGTGATTCCGGCGCCGGTCGCCTTGTAGCAGATGATCTTAATCATATTAAGCGCATCTTCCACGGTGGGGTAGATCTTGTCTATCGCTGTGACTACAATGTGCTTCCTTTTCCGTATCACCTCAAAAATGTTCCCCTCGTTATGGGCAAGCACGATCGAGCCTTCTTCCGCAGTGACGGCATTCGCGCCGGTTATGCCGACCTCGGCCTTTCCGATGTACCCTCGTATCTCATCTCTCATGAACCTCACGATCTCTTCGGGGCTCTTTCCCACGTCCGTGTGATGGTGTTTCAAAAGACCGTCCGCTATAGCCTCTGCGGAAAGATGCGAGACTGGACCCGTCGGATGGGAAGGCCTGGCGTGTACAACCTGAAGAATTCTGTCTCCGATATCCGTCTCTATGACCGCTATCCCCCTGGATTCCAGGGCTGAGGAGAGTCCGATTTCCTTAGTCACGTTCGATTTCGATTTCACGACCAGCTTCTCGTCGCCTATCTCGCGAAATACCGTGTCGACGGCTTCTTCCTTACTCCCGGCCATGAGAACCCTGATACCGTTTTCCTCGACCTTCCCGATAGCCTGCGCAAGAAGTTCCTTATTGCCTACGGAGAATTCCCTGACGGTTCTGAGTCTCTTCATCTTTTCTTCCATATCCGGCGGCATCCGTTTTTTCTGCCTCTCCTTTACAGACCGAAAAGCCTTGTTCATGGCCTTTATCTCATCGTAGTTCATAGCCTATTTTTGCTCTTTGGGCCAAAAATATCAATTCAACATCATACAGATAGAGTTCATATCTGCCCAAAATAAATAGGGTAAGGCGTCGGGAGGCAAGGGATATGGCTCAATTTCTGAAGCCGCATCACGGATAACTTCGATGAGGCCGAAGACGAATCTGTGTATAATTATCTGCATGGATGATATCAAACATATCCTTCTGAGCACATTTCTGTTCCGGTCATTCACTGCAAAGGAGATCGCCCTCATCGAGGCGTCTTCCTCTGTCAAGAAAGTCCGGAAAGGCGAAGAGATTTTTTCCGAGGGCGTAGACGCAACAGCGTTTTTCGTCGTCGCTTCGGGCAGGGTTAAGATATACAAGGTATCTCCCGACGGCAAGGAGCACACGCTGCACATTCATGGGACCGGCGACCTTGTTGCCGAAGCAGCCATTTTCGACTCCATGGTCTATCCCGCATCCTGCATGGCAATGGAAGATTCGACCCTCGTTCGCATATCAGGGGACGGTTTCCGGAATCTCGTAAAGAGTCAGCCCGACCTTGCTTTAAAGATGATGAGCGGGTATTCGAAGCGGCTGAGACAGTTCGTTGCGAAGATCGAGGAACTCTCGCTGAAGGATATTAAGACAAGGCTGGCCGGCTACATCCTTGAAAACAGCCGTGTCGAAAACGGCCTGACCGTTTGTCATCTCGGCTACTCCAAGAAGGAGCTTTCCTCACTCCTTGGCACAATACCGGAAACTCTTTCCCGCGCACTTGCTTTCCTCAAACAAAAGAAACTCATAGAAGAAAAGGATAATGTGATCATTATTCCGGATCCCGACAAATTAAGATCATTTGTCGGGTGATTCCACATCCTTTACCTTAGTCCAGATTTATTCATGAATTTCTCTGATCAGTCAGGGCAGATGCTGTATCGGAGCGGCTTTATCCCGATTCTATCGGGATACATCAAAGGTCGTTTCGACCGAGAATGAGCGATGATACTGCATCTGCTCTGCTGCCCGACAAGTGATGAATAATCTAGGTTAGAACCGGGGCAACGGCAATCCGGAGGCAAACCTATCTTCCACGGTAAGGGAAAAAGAGCCCAAAGGTTGAGCCCTTTCCAACAACGCTATCTATCTTCATCAGACCGCCATGACCCTCCACAATTTTTCTTGTTATGGGAAGTCCCAGTCCTGTCTCCTTTTTCGTGCTCTTAGTGCTGAAGAACGGTTCATAGATCGTTTTCAAATTCTCTTCTGCGATGCCGATGCCGGTATCAGTCACCTTTACGACAACATAGTTCTTTCCGCTTATATATTCCACACCCGCAGTAACAGTCAGTGTTCCCCCTTCCGGCATTGCGTCTACCGCATTGGATATAAGGTTTGAGATCGCAGCTCTTACTTGTCTCTCATCTATATATATCTGAGGAACATTCCCAAGATTCTTACTGATGCCGATCCCGGCCTTATTGCACGTATCTTCGTAGATGATAAGAGAATCTTCAATTATCTTGTTGATGTCTTTCATCTCCCGCTTGAAAAAAGCCTTGTCTGAGAAGAAAAGGATTTCTTTCAGGATTTCCTCAAGTCTTTTTGCTTCCGATGAAAGCGCATCAAGATATTCCTTTTCTTTTGCTTCGGGTGAGATTCTTTTTTTAAGCCTTTCCGCAAGACCCCCGATAACCGTAATCGGATTTCTTATCTCATGCGCAACATTTGCCGTAAGTCTGCCGAGGGCCGACAATTTTTCATATTCGATAATTTTCTCCTGAATCTTTTCTTCAGCCTCTTGAAATTCCGTAATTGCTTCCTGCAGTTCATCAAGCATTTCGCGCAGATCAATCAGTTTATTCACGAGTTGCTTTTTCTTCTTTTCCCTGTCACTCAGTCTGGACATTCACTTCACCCCTTTTCCCGTCATTTTTGCTTCGGCCTACCGCTCCGTCGTCGCCAGCTTCAGAGCAAGAACAAAGAAAACAGTGCCCGCAACCTTATTCATGACCTTCTGGATTTGATCGGACCGATTAAGCAATCGGCCCAATGCGCCGCCAGGACAGCTATGCTCCCAAACACCAAAATTGTTGCGAGAATAAACAAGCCGCCGAGCACAGTCAGGCCGGCGCGCTTCCCCTTCAGGGCGGACTGCGTCAGTACGAAAATATTGTCGGGGCCCGGCGCAAGGGCGAGCAGGAGAGATGCTGCGAAAAATGCTAATAGTGTTTCAATGGGAATCATGTCGATAATCAGTACTCCAGTCCGAGCTTTGAAGAGAAAGCTTTGAGTTTCTTGTCGAGTGTCCAGATAGGAACTTTAGTTAATACAGCCGAAACAATCAGATGCATATCAATGTACCCGAACCCTTTTCCCGCAAGTGAATAATTCTCTATGAAATGCATCACTTCTTCGTGTTCTGCATGGTTCGCCTGAGGCAGCGCCTGCAAGAGTGAAAGGATTTCAGACCTGTTCGAGAGATTGCCGCAAGCGAGTTCGCCTATGATGAATAGATGACAAACAACGTGTCCGTCATTCAATAGGTTTTCAAGTCCGATGTTGCCGGATCGAAGATGCACGACCCACACCGAAGTGTCGACAAGAACCATTTTACGTGTCTGCTGATCGTCTGCGAGGGATCAGATTCAATTTTTTCTCCGTTCCTCCGAGTTTTGCCAGTCTCTTACTGCTTTCTTTCGCTATAAGTGCTTCGAGGCCCAGCCTGACAAGGGAAGTTTTTTCCTTAATGCCGGTCAACTTTGCCGCCCTCTCAAGTAATCGGTCTTCTA
>JBFLXP010000138.1:0-7559 GCA_040757315.1 Nitrospirota bacterium | reverse complement strand
ATCGCGTCTCTCACTGGACGGATTTGAACAGAACTGTCCGCGAATTGCAGTCCTCTTTCCCGGAAGAGAAGAACGCGGTTGAAGACTTCTTTAAGTATGTAAACGACCCCAGCGCCGCCCCCTTTGTCGGTATCAGGAATTGGACTTTCAAAAGACTATTGGACCAGTATTTTGCCAATGATAAACTGAAAGCCATCTTATCTATCCCTTTACTGGCGGTCGGCGGTTTGCCTCCTTCTCTGATGTCGGCGTTCATTGGAGCAAAACTGTATTCGGAGTTTCTCATTGATGGTGGATATTATCCGAAGGGCGGCATGCAGGCGCTTTCTGACGCGCTTGCGGAAACGTTGCAGACAGCGGGAGGTGAACTGAGATTATCTTGCATAGCCAAAAGAATAAGAGTCCGCGATGGCAGAATTACCGGTGTGATTTTGGAAAAAGGAGGTTTTATACGGGCGAAATATGTAGTATCAAATTGCGATGCTTTGCAGACGTTTGTAAGACTCTTGGGGAAGGAGAAACTCCCCGGAGATTTTTATTCGTCCATCAAAGGCATGACTCCTTCGATATCCAACTTTGTCCTCTATTTAGGTATGAACAAAGACTTTGATCCTCCTTTCAATACTGGCAGCGCATTATTCTTTTCGCAACATTACGATTTGGACAAAGCGTACTTGGCTGCGCAAAAAGGGGATATCGAAGCTTACGGTGGTTACGCTTTGAGAATAGCGGCTGACAAGTCGACGATGAACGCCATTGTTCCGGCACCCTATAGGAGAAAGAGATACTGGGAAGAAAACAAACAGATATTCTTAAATGAACTCCTCAAGCGGATCATGCAGTATTCCATACCAAATTTAACTGAGAGTATTGTTTATGCAGAGGGAGCCTCACCCGCCACTCTCTACCGATATACCTTGAATCATAAGGGTGCGTCGTATGGTTGGGCAGGGACCACCTCTCAGTTGGCGCTTCCCGATCTTAGAAAACCGTCATTTTTGGACGGACTCTATTTGACCGGTCATTGGACTACACTCGGCATAGGAATTTCCGGCGTCGCATACGTCGGCTTTGACACGGCCAGATTGATCCTCAGGAGAGAAAAAATTTTGACAAAGACGTAGCGGAATTCCTGCAGGCGGTATTTTGCCGGGCGATCACATTTTATGTTAGACTTCATTTAATGGACAAGAAAGAATATATATATAAAGAGCTTTCCCGCCTTACATGGTCATCGCTATTGGTTTTTTTCCCTTATGGATCATTTTTTATCTTGCTGTTAAGCGCATTAGATTATTTTGTCACACCGGAGAATTTTTTAAAATTCTTTTTTTACAGACTCGCGGCAGCCTCCATAGGCGTAGCAGCTTATTTTATATTAAAGAAGGTAAAAGAAAAAAATAGAACTGTACAACTGATCGCGATCGCCACGGCAATTCTGATCCCGTCAATTATGGTTGAGTCCATGATAGTCTCCTTCGGCGGTCACAGTTCCCCGTATTATGCCGGCATGATTGTTGTCATTATATTCGTTCTTGGCTTTCTCCCGATTTCTGTAAAAGTCACGGCAGCTTCTCTTGGTCTTATATACGGTATTTATCTCTTTCCAATTCTGCTCCTGGATAGTATCAGTAACGTAAAGGTATTCATTAATAACAATATGTTTCTGATGGCTTCGGCTCTGGGCACCTTTGGCTGGCGGTATTTCTACCAGAGACTCATTGTGAGAAATCTGTCCCTCGAATATGACCTCTCGCAGGAAAAGGAACGGCTGAAGGTCTATTCCACCCAACTCGAAGATTTAGTTCAGGAACGAACGAAAGAACTCGCGATTTCTGAAAAGTGGCACAAATCGATCTTCGACAACGCTACCGACGGAGTTATCGTCCAGGATAAGAACGGGTTTATTATGAACGTGAATAAGAAGGCTTGCGAGATACACGGATTCGAGCGTGATGCCCTGATCGGCATCAACGTGGAGCTTCTTGAGGCGAGGGGTGACAAAAAGCAAATAGACGAAAGAAGGGATCAGATTCTAAATGGCGCATCGATAATCTACGAGACGGAACATTACAAAAGGGACGGCGAAAGAGTAGTCCTTGAGGTGAGTTCGAAAGCCATAGAGATCGGCGGAGAACTCTATATCCAGTCCTTCTACCGCGATATCACGGAAAAGAAGAGGATCCAGGAGCAGCTCATGCACTCTCAGAAGATGGAATCAGTGGGAGCTCTTGCGGGAGGCATCGCTCACAACTTCAACAACATTCTGACGACGATTCTCGGGTATTCCGAGTTGCTTCTTGAATTCAGCGAGATGGATGAGACTTCGAAGCTGAGGGTGAGAAACATTGAAAGCGCGGCGCGGAAAGCCGGAGTGATGGTATCCAAGCTGCTCAGTTTTGCGCGAAGGGATACACACGACATCGTGCCTCTCAATCTTCATGATGTGGTAAACGATTCCATAAGGCTTTTTGAAGGAGTGTTGGACAAGCGCATAGGAATCAAACTGGAACTGGGCAGTGCGCTTCATAATGTTGAGGGCGACCCGAACCAGATCGAACAGGTGATCATGAATCTTATGGTAAACGCGCGTGATGCGATGCCGGACGGCGGACTCATTACGGTGCGCACGAGCTCGACGGAGGTCGGGAAAGAACAGCGGTACGGTACGCCGTCATTTATTATGCCGGGGAAATACATCGTCTTGACGATTTCGGATACGGGATGTGGAATCCCGAAAGAGGTAATCCCGAGGATTTTCGATCCTTTCTTCACTACTAAAGAAAAGGGGAAGGGCACAGGTCTCGGTCTTGCGACGGTGTACGGCATCGTCAAGGACCACAAAGGATATATTTCCGTGGACAGTGAAGTAGGGAAAGGCACAACGTTTTCGATCTATTTCCCTTTGTCCGAAAGGATGACATTGATGGTCGGAAAGCCCCAGGTTGTCTCGACGCGCGGCTACGAGAACATTCTCCTCGTGGATGACGATGTCGATGTCCTGAATTTCATCAAGGAGATTCTTGAAAGCCAGGGTTATCAGGTAATGCCCGTGAGCAACTCCCTAAATGCGATCGACATGTTCAAAGCCAATTATGACACTATTCAGCTTGTCATCACCGACGTTATGATGCCGCTCATGGAAGGCGGAGAACTCATAAAGAATCTGAAACAGATAAAACCGAACGTGAGGATTGTTGTTGTATCCGGTTACAGTGACTCGTCTGCCAGCAGGGACAAGCTGGCGGATGCGTTCATCAAAAAACCGTTCGAGAGCGCGGAATTGCTTTCCACGGTCAGGCGCCTCCTCGACACCGGTAGAAAACTACCACTTTATTAGCGCCGAGGCCCAGGTAAGCCCCCCGCCGAAGGCTTCGAGGAGAATGTAATCTCCCTCCCGTACTCTTCCCGTCCGGACTGCCTCGTCCAGCGCTATGGGGACGGATGCAGCCGACGTATTGCCGTACTTGTCGAGGTTGACGACAACTTTTTCGATCGGCAGCTTAAGTCGCTCAGCGGTCGCCTGTATAATTCTGAGGTTCGCCTGATGAGGCACAAGAAGAGAAAGATCCGAGGGGTTCAGGTTGTTCTCTTCCAGGGTCTTAAGCGCCACGTCCTCGAGCGTCCTCACTGCGACCTTGAACGTCTCATTCCCCTTCATTTTGATGAAATGGAGGCGCTGACCGATAGAGTCAGCCGACACAGGATTGCGTGAACCGCCGCCGGGCACATTGATGAGATCCCACATCTTCCCGTCAGAGCGGACTTGCATAGAGAAGATACCGCGGTCTTCCTCGGTCGGCGCCATGATCGCAGCTCCCGCTCCGTCACCGAAGAGAATACAGGTCGTCCTGTCGTCCCAGTCGGTCATTTTTGACAGCACTTCGGTTCCCACAACAAGAATCCGGTTCCGGACGCCCGACTTGATAAAACTGTCGGCAATGTAAAGCGCATAGAGGAATCCCGAACATGCTGCGTTGATATCGAAGGCGACGGCATTCGATGCGCCGAGTTTTTCCTGGAGAAAGCATGCCGTGGACGGAAAGGGCATGTCTCCGGATATGGTTGCAACAACTATAGCGTCGATTTCGTCCGGCGCCATGCCGGCGCGTTCCATCGCGGATTTTGATGCTTTGTATGCCAGGTCGGAGGCTGCCTGCCCGTTTTCCGCGATTCTTCTTTCCTTTATCCCGGTGCGTTCCGTTATCCATTCGTCGGAAGTGTCGACAATTTTTTCGAGATCGAAATTTGTCAGCACTTTCTCCGGGAGATACGCGCCGGTCGATATGATTCTACTTCTTCGCACCCGTTGTCCTTTCATGGTGGGCGAGGTCTGCTTCGATAGCCGACGATATGACCTCGTAGACTTTTTTTGCTGCAAAGTCGGAAGCGACGCTCACGGCATTCCGGATCGCCTTTGCAGTTGATCTCCCGTGGCTTATTATGCAGGTTCCATTTATGCCGAGCAGAGGGGCGCCGCCGTATTCATCGTAGTCGGTCTTCTTCTTGAACGCCCTTAATGCCGGCTTGATCAGCAGATAACCGATTTTGCCGGTTGCGAGGTTGGCGACTTCGCGCTTCAGCATCTTCAGGATAGCATCTGCCAGACCTTCGCTCGTCTTCAGAATGACATTGCCGGTGAAGCCGTCGCAGACGATCACATCGATTTCACCCGTGAAAATGTCCTTTCCGTCGATATTTCCTATGAAATTGATATCAGCCTCCTTTAGAAGCTTAAACGTGTCTTTTGTGAGTTCGGTGCCCTTGGTGTCCTCTTCCCCGGTGCTGATCAAGGCGACGCGCGGTTCAGACCTGCCGAGGATAGTCTTGCAGTAAGTGCTTCCCATAAGGGCAAACTGGAGCAGATTCTCGGGCCTGCAATGAATATTCGCGCCTGCATCGATCAACACGAACGGCGCCTTCAGTGTAGGCATGATCGTCGCGATAGCAGGACGGTCAACGATATCAGAGGTGCCGAGAAGCAGCAGGGCCGTTGCCATAACGACACCGGAGTGACCGGCGCTGACAAACGCATCGGCCTCTCCGCTCTTTACGAGTTCGATACCCCTGCGAATAGATGAATCCCGTTTCTTTCTGAGTGCATGGGCTGGAGACTCACCCATGCCCACAACCTGCGAGGCATGTTTGACTGTTATCCGGTCGGAGGAATATCGTCTACCTTCAAGCTCCCTCTGAAGGATTGATTCATCGCCTACAAGAACAACATGTATATCCCCGAAATCACGTACTGTGTCAAGAGCGCCCTCGATATTAACGGCAGGGGCATAATCGCCCCCCATTGCATCAAGGGCGATTCTCATATCCTCATACCTCTTTTTCGACGACGTCGAGAACTTTGATGCTGCGGTAAGAGCCGCAATGGGGACAGACCTTGAATGAAAGCTTCAACTCGTTACACTCCGGACAGAGGCTGAGGTTCGGCGTCTGGCCTTTCCAGTTGGCCCTTCTCTTATCTCTCCTCGTTCTCGTATGTCTATGTGTGGGATTAGCCAATTTCTCACTCCTTTCGTCAGGATAATAATTTTTTCAGCGGTTCTAATCGCGGATCTGTTGCGCGCCCCGCGCAATTACAACTCCCAAGATTCAAGTCCTGGCCGCACCTTGGACAGATGCCTTTGCACGTTTCGGTGCAAAGCGGCTTCATAGGTACGTTAAGGACTGTTTGCTCATTGATAAGGTTCGAGAGGTCGAGTTCATCGCCGGTGTAAAAATCCATATCCAGCTCATCAGCCGCGATCTCGTAATGCTCTTCTCCCTTAAGCTCTTCGACGGGATGATAGACAACATCCACGTGGATCGCAGCGACATCGCGGAAATTCTTCAGGCATCTGCTGCATTGCAGCTCAAAATCGGCTGTGAGTTTACCCCTGACGAGCACCTCCGCTCCCACCTTGTCGATCTTGAACTGCCCGCGTACCGGCCCCCGGACGACATCTGATTCGATATTTTCCTCCACATCAATGTTAAGACCTTCTTCCGGTATTTCCGGTATTAGTATCTTCATTTCTAATAAAGCGCTTTCTATGCCCAAAGTATGTAATTATAAGAGGTAACGGAAATATGTGTCAAGCCGACCGAGGGACGTTCCCTACCGGATATTCAAGGTATCCAGCAATGCGTAAACGGCTTTAAGTGCCGGCGCATCGTCAGGGAGCTGAAAAACAGAGTCTCCCCGGAGCCCGAGATGAAAAAGGAGTTTGTCGTCGGGGACAAGGCCGGCAACCCTGAGGCCTAACCCCTCCGCAGTGCTCTGCAATTCGCAACCTTCATCCCCGGCTACTCTGTTGATAATAGTAACCCTTTTGTCGACATCAAGATCCAATTCACTTACGAGGGAGTCGATCCTTTTCGCTGTCTGTATCCCCCGCAGCGAAGGGTCGCTCGCGATAAGGAGCAGATTGACACGATGAGTAGTCCGCCTGCTCAGATGCTCCATGCCCGCCTCGTTGTCAATGACCACGTACGGATAGGAATCTGAAAGCTTGTCCGTGTATTTCCTGATGATGTTGTTTGCGGCACAGTAGCATCCCGGCCCTTCGGGTCTGCCCATGACCATCAGGTCGAATCCACGCGATTCAGTCAATGACTGATGTATGCGGTAGTCGAAGAGCTGTTCCATCGACATGCCACCTGGTCTTTCGGAACCACTTCTGATGATGTCCAGAGAATCTTCCCGCAAACTGCCGACTGTTGTGTGAACCGTCACACCAAGGACTTCGTTCAGACAGTTGTTTGAATCGGCGTCGACCGCAAGCACCGGTTTCTTCCTGCGCTCGATTATATAACGTATGGTTATACCCGCAAGCGTTGTCTTGCCTGTGCCGCCTTTTCCCGCCAGTGCAATAATGAAAGCCATATTTCATTATAACCCAAACTTGTTATGGTAGGGCTACCGGCGGAACCCCGGCGGGTTCGGAAGAGAGCGTGACTGTCATGAGTGCTTTCGGACTGGAACGCATTGCAATTTTTCATATAATCGGGGAAAATAAAATAAATAATACCCAGATGCAGCGGTGGGAAGTTGTCATTGCGAGTGAAACGAAGCAATCTCGTCTCTCGCAGTGAGATTGTCACGTCCCGAATGCTTTCGGGACTCGCAATGACACAAAAGACAGAGTTCTACCATCCTATGGCTGGCTTTGGGTAATACGTGAAAAGAAACAAGGGGAACAATGAGCTTTTGTCGAAGATTTTCCTTTCGGGACGGAATCTGCAGCCTAACAATGGCTGTCCTTGTCACCGCGATGATATATCCCGCCTTCGTCCATGCAGAATCCAAAGGAGTCTCCAAATACGTGGGGTCCGAAGTCTGTAAGGGCTGCCATGAGACTGAATACAAGAGTTTCATAACCTATGCGAAAAAAGCCACATCGTTCAGGAGTATCGAGCGGGTAAAGAAAGCACTTTCAGGCGATGAAATAAAGGGATGTTATGCCTGCCATACGACGGGCTACGGCAAGCCCGGTGGGTTCGTTAGCCCGGAGAAAACGCCTCATCTCAAGAATGCCGGATGTGAGGTATGCCATGGACCGGGTGGA
>JBFLXP010000137.1:0-7602 GCA_040757315.1 Nitrospirota bacterium | reverse complement strand
ATAGTGGTAGGATTCGCACCCACATCAACCGTCTGTATGAAGACAGGACCCAAGAAAAGTGTAATTATATTGAAAGTGCCGATATCGGCCTGGGCCAGAATGTTTAATGTCGTTGCAGTAGATGTCAGGGCTGACGGCTCAATCTCGACCGGTATGGTGGCCTCACCGGAACTGTCGGTAACTGCAACTACCCCCGCAGGGAACCTCACGTCACAATCCTCGCTGCCGTCACTGCATTCAGCTTCAGGGTCTGTCCCGATCCGGTAAGGCCTGTCGGCTGCAAAAGTTATCTGGCTGCCCGAGATGGGTCCGGCGGCATTTTCGTGCGTGGCCCTGATCACAACGGCGTTGTCCCCGGCGGTTTCAAGAAGGTTGAAATCTTCACTCTCATTAAAAATTTGGTCGGGATCGTTACCGTCCACTTCAAGAGTCAAAGTGGGAGTAAACTGCGAGATGTTGCTTGCAGTGAAAAATACCGTCTTCCGGTCCCTTACCAGCGCAACGCCTTGATTCAATTCTGCTTGAATAGTGACGAAACCGACGTCATGCGAGTGTAAAGTAACCGTGGCGATACCAGATTCATCGGTCCTGGCTGTGGTCTTATTCAGAACGCCAACCGGCGACAGGTTGGTGAACCTCACTGTCTTGTCCCGGACAGGGCTTCCGTTGCCGTCAAGGACCTTCGCATGGAGGGTTATATCGCTATTCGTATGCGCAACGAAGTGAGACGGAGACAATTCGATAAGTGTCGATTTCCCCGGATTTTCGCCGTCCGGCGAGTCCAACGATCCGCTCCCCCCGCCGCAGCCGAGAAAGGAGAGAGGCAGAGAAAGCAAGGTCAATATTATGAAGATTCTTTTCATCGTTACCCTCCAAAAGAATAAATGCCTGCCTTGACTATTGACAATAATCAAAATTACCTATCTGGAAATCAATCTGCGTCTTGACTTTGAAGTCTTCGCCGTATTCATTTTTGCCGAAGAACGTGAAGACTGCCGTATAGTTATTAATGAATGCCAAGTGATAGTCGTAAAGACCCGACAAAACATCATCCCGATACTTTTCTTTTCTGATAAGGTCGACAAGAGTGACCGTTCCAGTCGTAACCGACGAGATTGTGCCCGAGAGAGGCGGAAAAATAACGATCGTAACGAAACGGGTGTCGGTCTCGATCGGAGGTGCGCCAAGGGAGTCATTCGAACGCCTGAATTCAACTGTATACTTGTCTATGTACAACGTTCCTGGCCGGACCGTAGGATTCGGGTTAATGAGGGTGGCTGTGAATGTTGCATTTGCCTGATGATCCGTAAACGGTTCGGGTTCGTCTTCGCACATGTCCCGGAACGCGTCACAAGAACCTGTATTCTCGTCGAGATACAATCCTATTACTTCGGCATCCAATACGACTCCTGTATCTTCTGTCCCTCCACTTCCGGGTGAGCCTGTGCCGCCGCCGCAGCCATAAAGAACTGCAGCAACCAAAGAAAAACTCAATATGCAGAATAAAAGCTTCTTTTTCATCTTTCCCCCTGTTTTCTGTATTCCCAAAAAAACCATATTCATTTCGCTGCTTCAGATTGTTCCACGATGCGGGGCGTGATAAAAATCAGAAGTTCACTCGTGGTCGTTTCCTGCCTTTGCGTCCTGAACAACCAGCCGAGGACAGGTATCTTCCTGAAAAAAGGAACACCCGTCTCGGAATCGTTAGTGGTAATTTTGTAAAGGCCGCCGATGACTATGGTCTCGCCGTCTTTGATGATAACGTTCGTGTTTGCCTCTTTCTTATCTGTGCCGGGTACGCCTTCCACAGAGGGCACGGTCGGGTCGAGGTCTTCCTTCTTGATATCGATCACCATCGCTATTGACCTGTCAGGCGATATATGCGGGGTGACATTCAATTCAAGCGTAACGTCTTTGAACTCGGTGGAAACCGTTCCTTCCGTTGTCAGTTTCCTCACGGGGATGCTTTTGCCTTGCAGTATCTTCGCTTTTCCGTTATCGACCGTCAGGATTTTCGGATTCGAGACGACCTTGAGTCTGCCGACCGTCTCTATCGCCGTAAGCTGGAGATCAAGTCCGATGGTCCTGGTGGGATCCAGGATGCCGAATGTAATGCCCGAACCCGATAGTGGACCCACCGCCGTGGCAGGCAGATCCACAATATAGCTACCTCCCGTTACGGGTCCGCTCGAAAGGAACGGCACACCTGAAAGACCTCCCAATGAAGCAAGACCGTTCGACGATGCAGCATTGATTCCCCATTGTATTCCCAACTGCTGCGTGTTGTCGGTGTTGATCTCGACGATTCTCGCCTCAACCAATACCTGGGGTGTTGGTCTGTCAAGCGTTGCGAGAAGATTTTCAACCTGTGGGAAAACCGCCGCGATGTCCTTAATGAGCATTGTGCTCGTCCGCTTGTCGACGTTGATGCTTCCTCTCGGACTAAGAATCTTTGCATTCCGAATCGCGGTTTCCACGAGGGATACATCGGCATAGCTGATACTGAAGACCCGCGTCTCAAGAGGCTCCGCCTTTTCCTCGGCCTCCTGAACCTTTCGCTTATCCTCTCTCTCCTCCGCGAATACTTTGTTAGGTGCGATCCTTATAATACTATCCTGGATGTCCTTGCCGAGACTGAATGTCTTCAAAATAGTATCAAGCGCCTGATTCCAGGGAACGTCCCTGAATTTCATGGTGGCTTTGCCTTTGACATCCGGATGTATGAAAATATTGCATCCGCTGATGTCCGCGAAAAGTCGCAGGATAGGCACGATATCCTGATCCTGGAAATCAAAGTTCACGTTTTCTCGTCCTTCAAGATACCTCTCACACTTGCTTCCAGCGAGTTTTTCACGTTCTTGAGCAGGCATCAGCGATCCGGGAACGGCTTCGGCTCTTTCAGCAGCCGGCATCATTCCAGCTTCAGCCTCGTACCTCCGCAGGCTGATCACGATCGAATCGCCTATTGATGCAACGTCAAAATTGGTCTTTTCCTTTAGATCAAGAACCAGCCGCACCTTCTCATCATGTTTCCCGGCGCGCATTCCCACGACCGGAGAAACAACAAACGACGGAATCTGGGCGGCCATGGTAACGTCGGAAATGTCGATAACAATCCGGTCGTCGAGAGGAAAGACGTTCGGGATCATGGAGCCGTTTCCCTTGATCACCACCTTAACATAATCCGCAGAAGGTTCGAAAGAGATGTCGGTTATCTCGGTCGCCTTCGGCAAAGGTCCGCGCACGACCGGAGACGGATCGGGATTGTCTCTTTTCTGCACAAGCAGAGGACTCGGCTGCACTTGCTGCTTTGCCGTGTCTCCTTTAACTCTGATCGTCAACACATTGTTGTTATAGTCCTGTTCCACAGATCCCGGTGTTTGAAGCAGTATTTCAAGTCGGGCCATGAGTGACGGAACCTCAATCTGGGAAGGGACGATCTCTGTGATGCCCGCTTTCTGGGATACAATTTTCTTGTTGAATGTCCCGATCGTGACATCGGGCATGTCAAGAATCGTTTTGTATGGATCGCCGGGCTTGTAGATTGTGTAAATGAACGGTTTGTTCGTCGTAATCGTTATTAAGTTATCCTGAACGTCAATCCCGGTTATGACCGTCGGATCCTGTGGATGCACGGCTTCCTTGTTGCTTCTTGTTGTTGCACAACCGGCAAACATAATCGAGAGAGATATGAGCAACGGGAAAAGAGCATGAAAGAGGAAAGCCTCATGATTTCTATTCCTCAATTTTTCTTTTATCACCTCTAAGCTTTGATTCATTATTCTTCCCCCTTGTGGAGTTTCAAAATTGTATCCCTCGGTTTTATTTCACCCTTATAATCCTTCATAAATTCCCTTATAAGAATAGAATCCTTTGTAATCTTCTCAACCCGGCCTCCCTGAAGTCCTAACGCCATTCCTTCAGTTATGGTGTACGTCTTCTTGTCCGGAAGCCTGATCAAAGCATAATACTTGTTCTTGTCCCAGGCGATGGCAAGAAGATGTATTTCGTCGATACCATAGCTCTCCATCGGACTTGCCCCGGGCCTTCTTTTCGGCTTCTCTTTTGATATCTGCACCAGCGGCACAAAAGGATCCCGTCTTCCTTTTGCATCATAGGCAATTTCTTCATGTTGAACCGGCGGTTTCTGCTGTGCTGCCGGGACCTCGGGCTTCGGCTGCTGCTGGACAACTTTTTCGGCAGCGGGTTTCTTGGGCGGCGGTTGTTCTTTCCCGCATCCCGTCAATGCTATGATTACCATAAAACCGGCGACTATGAGAATTATTCTTTTCATTTTTTCCGGGCCCTGGTTTTTTCTTTCTTTGTTGTCTCTTCTTTTCCGATCTCTTCCTCCGGGACGGACGAAAAAGTTGTGGCGGTAAACGCGATCTTCAGGAGAGCACCCGCCTTTTCCTTCGTTGATTCCGTAAGTTTTATATCGGAGATATTCACTATCCTGTTCAGTTTTGTCAGGCTTCCGAAGAAATAACCGAGGCTGTGATAATTGCCGGAAAGCTCCACCTTAACAGGGATTTCGTAAACTATCCCGCTTGGATGAGTTCTCTTTTCGGATGGCTTCCACAGAATAACCTTCAGGCCCGATCTGACACAAAGGTCGGACACCTGCCTCAAAAGGGTTGACACTTCCTTTTCCTCGGGCAGTTGTTGCTTCATCTCTTCAAGTCTGTCTCTTAACCTCTCGTTCTCCAATACCAGTTCCGGCAGTTTCGCTGCCTTCGCCTGATTCTTGGCGATCTCATTTTCCTGCCCGGCGATTTTCTGCTCCAGCGCCTTAATTTCTTTATTCTTCGGCACAATGAGCAAAAAAATGACTACTGCCGCGATGATAATCGAAGGGGTTGCGCCGATTAAGATCTTTACGGCGCGAGGTAGATTCTTGATGTTGATATTTAACTTTGGAGCCATATTCAGTTCTTTATGTTGAAATTCAATTTAAAAGCGTAAAGTGGCATCTTCTCGATTTCGGCACTCTTCGACTCCTGCAAGTATACGTCAGCGAACAATGGCGATTTCTTCAAGTTGTCGACATAAGTTACGATCTCGGCATTGGTAAACCCGTAACCGTCGATACCGATCGAGTTGCCCGATATTGTCATTACGTTAAGCCAAATGCCGGTGGGAAGCAGGGAACTGATTTCAGTCAGGACTCTGACTGGAAGACTTCGGTTTCTATTCAGTTGCTCGAAGACATCGTTTCTCTTTCTGAAGTCCTCGTTGCGTTTTTCGAAATCCTCGACCGCTTTGATCTGTTCTTTGAGCTGAGCATTGGTCCGGTCGTTCTCGGCGACTTTATTCTTTTTCGCACTCAGCCTCGAACTGAAAAAGAAGGTAAGATAGGCCATCAGAAGAGCTACAACAACCGTACACAGAACCGATATGATCAGAAAAGAAGGGAGAGGTTTCGCTTTCTTCTTTCTTCTTACCGGTAAAAGATTTACCTTTATCATCTGTCGCCCGGTCTCCTTAACGCCAGCCCCGCAGCAACAGCTGTAATGGGAGCCATTTCCTCTATATAGGTCACATCGAATTTTTTCGGAATTTTTATGTTTTTGAAAGGTTGCATAACCTTCGTCTCTACTCCTATCTTCTCCGCAAGAAGTCTCGGAAAGTCTTTGATAAGGGCACATCCTCCGCTTAGAATCACTTCGTTGACTTCCTCGTGAAAATATTCCAGTGAACGGTTTACTTCACCAATGATCTCTTCCGAGGCCAGTTCCATGACCGAATATGCATCCTGCGGGGACACGTTCTCAACGGGTTCTCCCCGCTTCAGCCTCTCCGCAACTTCATAGGTGAGATTGAATTCCCTCTGCAGAACTTCCGTGTGGAGATTGCTGCCCACCGCACTGTCTCTCGTAAATACGGAGACGCCGCCCTTAAGGATATTCATATTAATTGTGCTCGCACCGATATTAACCAGGGCGACATTCTTTCCGGGCTCTATCTCGTAGTTCACTTCATAAATATTCTCCAGAGCAAAAGAATTGACGTCCACAATTATGCAATTAAACCCGGCGTCCTTGATAACCGAGAGATATTCGTTGATGATATCCTTCTTGACCGCGACCAGTATTACGTCCATCTGGCCCGGTTCTTCCTTCGGTCCGAGAATCTGGAAATCGAGATTCACGTCTTCAATATCGAAAGGTATGTACTGCTCGGCCTCAAATTTTATGGATTCCGCAAGTTCCTCTTCCGACATATCCGGCAGCGAAACCCGCTTTATAATGACGGAGGAATGCCCCGCCATGCTGATGACGGCATCCTTCGTCTTTATCTTGGCTTTACGGACGAGCTCCTTGAGGGAGTCGACGAGTCTCAGAGAATCTATTACGGATCCATCAACGATAAGTTCCGGAGGGAGGGGGAGCATGTCGAAAAGTTCCAGTTCGTAGCCGCTCTTCGTATCTTTAAGCTGAACAGCCTTCAGATACCCCGAGCCTATATCCAGTCCGAGTGTGCTTTTCCCTCCAAGCAACATAGCATATGATTACCAAAAAAAAATCGTCTTGTCAAGCTTTTTTTATTAAATATCAGATAATTTCTATGGAACACCGAGAAATTAGTTTAACAATCTTTCGATTCTGAGGCTTCCTTCTTCGATCCTGCCGATACCGAGAAGAACATTTTCGGGGGTTTTCAACCTGATATAACCATTACAATGCAAACCGTGCTGAAAATCGAGCGGCAGACCCTTTTTTGCCCTGTTAAAGGATTCGCTGTCGAGAATGATTTCCGGCAGATGGGATATCGCAGAGTCTATTGAGTGGCAGACGTCGGCGTGGTTTCTGAATTCGTCCAGAGATACTGATTGTTCGATCCCGAACGTTCCTATTCGCGTCCGCTTCAACGAAGTCATGTGAGCGCCCGTGCCAAGGGCATTCCCAAGATCCTCACACAATGACCGTATGTATGTCCCCTTCGAGCACTTTACCCTTAGATCAACATAGGGCGCACCAAAGAAGAGCAGATCAATAGAATAGATCGATACTACCCTTTCAGGTCTCTCGATATCTTTTATGCCTTTTCGTGCCAGTTTGTAAAGTCGCTGTCCGCCGACCTTGATCGCAGAATAGAGAGGGGGTATTTGTTTTGTCCGGCCCGTAAATCTCTGAATAGACGAGCGGATGTCGGATTCCCGTACGAACCGGTATTCTCTTTTTTCGGTCACAGAACCGGTCGAATCATAGGTATCCGTTCTTTCTCCGAGCTTAAGGCGGACTATGTATTCCTTGTCGAGGTCGGAGAGGAATCGTGTTATTTTTGTGGCCTCATCAAGACAAATCAGCAACACACCCGATGCCACCGGATCGAGGGTCCCGGCGTGGCCCGCTTTCCTCGCAGCAAGAAGTCTTTTAACCCTCGTCACCGCTTGCTGCGAGGATACGTTCTCAGGTTTGTTGAAATTTATTACGCAGTTCATAATGGCGCGCCCAGGAGGATTTGAACCCCCGACCTGCGGATTCGTAGTCCGACGCTCTATCCATCTGAGCTATGGGCGCAACCGTTTATCCTCTTATCCTTTCTTGATCCCTTCCTTCAAGGTAATGCCGTATTTGGGATGTTCGAACGGATGAATCG
>JBFLXP010000136.1:3187-7658 GCA_040757315.1 Nitrospirota bacterium | reverse complement strand
ACAATTCGGATGGCAATCTTATCGAAAAAATTGAATGAAAAACGGGAGTTTTGGATGAAAAAAATAGCGCTGTTTTTTCTGTTCGTTTTGTTTGCAGTTCCATTATATGCGGAAAATGCCGTAGAAGATGCCGTTGTCGCCAGGGTCAATGAAACGACGCTGACCATGAAGGATCTGGAGGCAGGGGTAGACCGTTTGATCCCCCAGATGACTTTCCACAAGAGCGTCCCGGAAGAGAAAAGGAAGCGGTACTACAAACAGGCGTTGGATGATCTTATTGATCGCGAGCTTATATACCAGAGGGCGGCTGCAGAGGGAATAAAACCCGACAAAGAGCAGGTTGATGCGGCGCTTCAGCAGTATAGAAAGAGATTCAGGACGGAAGAGGGCTTCAAGGCCGATCTTGAAAGGAAGGGGCTGACCGAGGAGAAACTCCGGTCGGAGGTTGAGAAGGACTACGTGGTTCAGGCGCTCGTCACGAAATCAGTGATTGAGCCTTCCATGATGAGTGAAGAAGCTCTTAAGGAATACTATGAAAAAAACACCTCGAAGTTTAAGCAGCCCGAAAGCGTGAAACTGAAGCTTGTCTCTGCCAAAGATGAGGCCAAGGCCAAGGAGATGCTTTCGAAACTCAAAGCCGGTGAGGATTTCGGAGCCGTCGCATACGAGATGTCAGAGGACAGCTTCAGAGTGAAAGGCGGCGACATCGGCTACATGCATAAAGGAAGGGTGCTTCCCGAAATCGAGGACGTGGCATTCAAGATCAAAGTGGGCGAGTTGAGCGATCTTATCAAAGCCGGGGAAATCTGGTATATCATCAAAGTGGAAGACAAGAAACCGGAGCGGCAGATGACCTTCGAAGAAGTCAAAGACAGGCTCAAGAAGGACCTCGAAGCCAAGCGGGAGAAAGAGCTTAAAGACAAATTGAACGCCGATTTGCGGGCCAAGGCGAAGATTGAGGTGCTGCTGAAAGCCGAGTGATTCTGCAGTAATCTTGCGGTTTCAAAAAAAATTATTCAACAACCGTCATTGCCCGACTTGATCGGGCAATCCAGAAGAAGATTCTGGTTCTCCCTTGGAAGGTCGCCGGTAATCCATAAGAACTGGATGCTCCGATCAAGTCGGAGCATGACATCTTTCATCCATTAATTGCCGCAGTAATAACTCTTCAAGAACTCATGAAAAGATCTACAAATTCGAACTGCTCCACGTCGAACAATCCCTTATCGGTTATTCTCAGCTTCGGTATGACCGGAAGAGCCATGAAGGACAGGGTCATGAATGGAGCATGAAGCATCGAGCCGAGTTCCTTTGACATTCTGTCGAGCGCAGAATATTTTTCTGCCACTTCCGCATACTCTTGATCGCTCATAATCCCGGCAACAGGAAGAGGCAATATCATTTCCTTATCCTGTGACACTGCACAGATGCCGCCTTTGTGTTCCATGATCAGGTTGACCGCCCTGCATATGTCTTCGTCCGAGACCCCCACTGCTATGACATTATGCGAGTCGTGGGCGATGCTTGAAGCAATTGCTCCGTCGAACAGACCAAAATTCCGTATAAACCCGATTGCGGGGTTTGTTTCCCGATAGCGGTTCACCACAACAATCTTATGGATATTCCTTTCGGCGCTTGAGGTGACATTTCCATCCGCTACTGTGGCGACCTCGGTCAGCTCTCCGGTCGTCAGCTTCCCGTCAATCGCTTCGATGACACGGATCCATTCACCTCTGGCAGGAACCATGAAATCATCAGGTTTCTTTCTCTCCGCATGGAACTTGTTGACTGTCCTTACGTCTGTGCGGTGAATAAGTGTTTTTCCTGCCTCGGCAACAGCCATACCACTTATGAATGTTCTGAGCACAGTGAAATCTTTCAGATTATCTATAACCAGAAAATCTGCACTGTCTCCAATCTGCAGTAATCCCGAATCAAGGCCGTAATGCCGGACGGGATTTACGCAGGCAGCCCTGAGCACTTTCATATGATCGATGCCAACGTGTGCCGCCCGTTTGACCATCTCGTTGATATGTCCCCGTATGAGTTCATCGGGATGCTTGTCATCGCTGCAGAACATACACCATTCAGGATATTCGTCCACAAGAGTGATGAGTTCATCAAAGTTCTTCGCGGCAGAACCTTCCCGAATAAGTATTTTCATGCCCAGGCTGATCTTCTCGATCGCCTCTTCCCTGCCGAGTGTTTCATGATCCGTCGTGATCCCGGCATTGATATATTTTCTCAGATCGTTTCCCCCGAGTCCGGGGGCATGCCCGTCTACAGTTTTTCCATATTTCTTCGCAAGCCTGATCTTCTCATGAACTTCCGCATCGCCGTGAATTACTCCCGGGAAATTCATGACCTCAGCGAGGTACTTTATTTCGCCCATTTTCAAAAGTTCTTCAACCTCATTGATGCCCACTGCCGCGCCGCTCGTTTCAAATTCCGTGGCAGGCACGCAGGAAGGAGCACCGAAATAAAATCTCACGGGCACCGAACGCGCACTTTGGATCATATACATGATCCCGTCCATGCCGAGGACATTTGCTATCTCATGCGGATCGGAGACGGTTGCCACCGTGCCGTGGACGGCAGCGATCCAGGCAAATTCCGACGGGACAAGCATCGAGCTTTCAATATGCACATGGGCATCGATGAATCCAGGGATAATGTAGTTCGGATAATTTTTGTCTTCCCTGACAATATCCGCAATTCTCCCTTCGGCGATTATCAGCGTGCCGGAGAAAATCTCCTCGTTAAGCACATCAACTATATTTCCCGATATTTTGTTCATCTGATACGTATCCATTATACATATTGATCCTTGTCTGTTGCCATGAATGGAGTAAGGCTGTCGTTTCGATATTTTTTCATCAAGACAACAATAAGTAGAAATACGCAGTAAAAAAACTACAAGGAAATTTGTTTTTTTCAGATAGATTTATTCCTTGACCTCTGGTATAAAGGAACGTTCCGATTAATTAGGGGGATACGGGATTCAGCTACGTGGGTCATGCGCGGTATAAAGACTTTTATGTGTTCTTTCATATGGAGAATATTTCTGGTGCCGGAGGCCTGAGAATCATGCTTTTGTCGTATTGCGGTCTGACTCTGGAACGATTAAAAAAGAGGTGCTGACTCGAACAGAAGCTGATATCCGCTATAGGAGGCAGGGATGCTGGAAAAACGAAAACCTTACACATCAGTTCTTCTTATTCTGTTAGTATCAGTCGGAAGTCTTTTCATCTTTTCCTTCAGAGACGCAGTTTATCCTAAAACAGACACGGCATTTTCTTCAGCCGAAAGCACGGAACGCTCACTATGGGTGGGCGAAAGAAAGGGCGCTATAGGGCTGTCCGTCAACAATGTCGTCCGTTTTTTGGAGATTCCCGCCGACCGCCTCGAAGATATCGTTGTAGATGTTGCCCGTGGTGTCGTCTGGGTCGGCACGAGGAAAGAAATAAGAAGGTATTCTTATTCCGGTGAAGAGATTTCCCGGTACCTTCTCAACATAAGGAACGACTGCGGTGAAAGGATTGTCCACATATCCCTCAATCAATCAGACGGGTCGTTGTGGGTAGGGGCAAAAGAAGAAGTAATAAGACTTTCCCCGGAAGGTGAGGAGCTTTTCAGGATCAGGACAGAGAATCATATAGTGGATTTATCGGTAGATAGTTCAGACGGGGCGTGCTGGGTAGGATTTAAACGGAGCGTAACAAAATATTCTCCTGAAGGGATGAAGTTGCTGACTCATAACATGGAAAATTGTAATCCTGTGTATGCCCTCGCAGCCGATCCCCTCTCCCGAACACTCTGGATAGGAGCCAAGAAGGGACTTATGAAAGCAGGCATCGAAGGTATTGAATTTCGTATCGCTGAGCCACTTGATATTCAGGACCTGAAAATCGACATGTCCGATTCTTCGCTGTGGGCCGTAACAAAGAAAGAGGTTTATAAATATAGCCATGAAGGGCAGAAACTCCTTCGGCTTGCCCCATGCTCTAAACACTACAACGATAGCTACCATAAAAAAGCGCTCGGGGGCGGGGGCAATTACCCTATGTGCCATGATGATGACAATTCAAAATGCGAAGGGAATCTCGTAACCCTTGCAGTCGACCCATATGACAGTATATGCTGGGTGGCATGGAGGAGGTCCCTCCTTAAATTAAGCCCGGATGGAGAATTTCTGCAGCGGCTTGATGGCTTCAAACAAATCGAGGCCCTGGATATCGGTTATTCCTCCGCGCCGCTTTCTATACGGATAGGCTCACCTTTGGATGGGGAAGTTTTATTCGATACTCCTGTTCATGTTTCAGGAACAGTCAGCGATACAAAAGCAGAAGTCAGTGTGAACGATTTTGATGCCGCTGTATCAGGCAACACATTTACGATCACAGACCTGATGCTTCAGGAAGGGCCGAACGTTATTACAGCGGTTGCCGCGGACAAACATGGCAGGACCGCC
>JBFLXP010000136.1:0-3177 GCA_040757315.1 Nitrospirota bacterium | reverse complement strand
ATCACGGTTACACTCATAACCAAGGGGTCTATTGCGGGCAATGTGACGGACTCCTGCACAGGACTGGCCATATCCGGCGTATCCATTACGATAGGAGACTCCCTCGATATCAGTCATACTGCAACAACCGATGACAGCGGGGGATATACTGTATCAGGAATAAACCGGGGTGGATTCACGGTCTTGTTCGAAAAGGCAGGATATGAAAACAACTCAGTCACAGGGACGTTGAACGCCGGGGAGACAAAGACCCTAAATGTTCAACTGACCCCAATAAAGCCGCTCACAGTAAAGATAATATCCCCACTGGACGGAGAGGTTCTTTCAGTATCGGCCGTAGATGTCGAAGGTACGGTAAGTGACCCTGCCGCAAGAATCGCTGTCAACGGTATCGAGGCGACAGTGTCAGAGAACACCTTTGAGGCGAAGGGCGTTCAGTTGACAGCCGGGCCAAATCCCATCACGGCGACAGCCGTCGACGACAATGGAAGGACAGCATCCGATACAGTGACGGTAACGGTCAATAACAATCAGTTGAACATATCCATAACCGATCCTTCAGACGGCGAAGTCCTCTCAACTCAATCTGCGTCCGTGGAGGGCATGATAAACGACCCTTCGGCATACGTCGAAGTGAACGGCATCCCCGCCTCCGTATCATCGGACGGCAATTTTGTTGCCAACGGGATAAACCTCTTTGAAGGGACAAACCTTGTTACAGCACAGGGTGTCAACGTAACAGGCCAGACCGCCGAAGATACGGTTCGAATATATTACCAGCCTATTTCTTCGTCTTTAAGTGTGAACGTCCTTTCTCCGTTTGACGGCTCGGAGATAGAAGCACCTTACTTCACTGTCTCCGGAATTGTCAGCGATCCATCTGCAACGGTACTGGTTAATGACACTCTGGCCAATGTCGAGGATAATTTCTACACGGCCTCTATTTATGCCTGCGAAGAACCGATTGCTCCTGAATTGCCCCCACAGCAGTCATGGGAATGCACTGTCACCGTAAACGCATATTCGGATGACGGGCAGGTTGCCGTCTCATACTTCACATATCTTTATACGCCTTCCGAAAACCCATTCACAGTGAGAATAACAGACCCCGTCAATAACGGACTGGTCGCTTATTCACCCTATTATGTAGAGGGTGAAATAGACGATGTCCTTTCAGAGGTGTTCCATGCCGATGTTACAGTAAACGGCGTTTCAGCAGCAATAAGCGGCGGAGACCACTTTTCAGCGCCAGTATCTTTAGTGGACGGAGTAAACTATATCACCGTCAGCGCCACAAACATTGTCGGACACGATGCATTCGACACAGTCAAGGTATTCTATGAGCCTCCCGGCAAGCCTTTGAGTGTCACCATATACTCGCCGCTTGACAGGGCGATTGTCAACTACTCGCCTGTCACTGTCTATGGCGGTGTAAGCCACGGATCTGCCGAGGTTCAAGTGACCGGCAGTGAAACCATCGATGCAGATATGAATCAGGATCTGAGGAGTTTCAGGGCAAACGATGTCCCACTTTCACCCGGAGAGAACATTATCGAAGCCTGGGCATATATGCCGAATGAAGACGTCGCGGTTGCCGAAATCACTGTCATTTACGATCCTGATTATCCTTCGCCTCCTACGCCTGTATTGAACCCTCTGCCGGAATACACATCAAAACCCTTTATCGAGGTCGCAGGTCTTGCCCTCCCTTCCCACAAAGCAGAGGTGTTTGTTAGCGGCAACTTCCAGGGGACGGCATATGCCGACTCTCAGGGGATATTCAAGATTACAGTCAGACTTCCGGAGGAAGGTTCAAACCATATCGTTGCCAGGACAGTGGATTCATACGGAAACAAAAGCGGTTTTTCCGAAGGTGTATCAGTGAAAAGAGATACGATGAAACCTTTCACACAGAAAGGACTCTTCTATATCGATGAATGGGGGCTCGCCGTATCGCGGGTAATGATAGCCGGAAAAACAGAGGATTATGCGCGGGTCGAAATCTCCATCGACTACGACCCTGAATATAAATACACTGTGACTGCTAATGACAGAGGCGAATTCTTCGTATACACCCATCTCAGTTCGGGCCAACACCTGCTATGGATAAAGACAACAGATAGTGCCGGCAATACGGCTGTGTTGGATGAAATCCATACGGTCCACAACCCTCTGGGAGTATTACCAATTCCGCCGGTAATTGACCCATTACCCAATCCCGTGGATAATACCGACATTACGATAGAAGGCAATGCGTATTCAGGTTTCACCGTCGAGGTTTACAGGGACAGTGAACTCATGGGGACCACCCTTGCAAACAACAGGGGCAGGTTCAGGCTGGACGGCGTAACCCTTGTTCCCGGAACTAATATAATATGGGTAACGCAGAAAGAGAATCAGATCGAGATGAACAACCGTTACATAATGGTTGAAGCCGCAGACTCGCCTAAGGTCACAGTGGATTCAGTATCAGGTACCCTTTCAAGACCGGAGGTGAATATAGATTTCCCACTTGACGGTTCTGTCACTGACGCCATTTTCCTCCCGCTAAGGGGTTCTGTTGATACGCCCGGCGCTATAGTGCGAACAAACGGCCATTATAATTCATACGCAAACAGAGGCTATGCCTATGTCGCTGACGGCAGGTTCGTAAGCGGAAGGAAAATACCCCTCCTGCCCGGCGAGAATGTCCTGTTTGCCGAGGCGATTTCGCCGGACGGCTCAAGAGGAGTGGACAGGATAACAGTGTATTCGGAGAAAGATGCGAGTGTGCCTTCAGTCGAGATAACGAGCCCTGCGAAGGGTGAAGAAGTCTACGAGAGGTTCATCCCTGTGACAGGGACCATATCGAGTTCGGTTGAGAAAGTGATAGTCAATGAGGCTGAGGCAGCTTTGGGAAGCGGCGCCTTCACATCCGAGGCCGACATCTTCGGCGATTATGTCGATAATGCCGAAGGGTATGAGACGATGATCACGGCGTGGGCCATGGATGGTAGCGGCAAGATCGGCCACTCAGACACATATCCGAAATACAGGCATATCGAACCGCCTGCTCTGTCGGTCCTGTCTCCGATGAACGGCGAAACCCTCCCGTCCTCTCCCGTAGTAGTAACAGGAGAAATCTATGGGGCATCCGAAGTCCTGATAAACGGCATCTCCGCAATGATAGATGGCAAT
>JBFLXP010000135.1:0-7701 GCA_040757315.1 Nitrospirota bacterium | reverse complement strand
AATCGCATTACAGTTTCTCACAATACTCCCGGTTAGAGGCAATCCGGCCGTCGATGAAGACGATATTGCCAGAAGCTCATCTCTTTTCGTTATAGTCGGCATTCTCCAAGGCATCCTGCTGATAATGACTGATTACGGGGCGGGAAGACTCTTTCATCCCGACCTTGCGGCGGGGATGATCCTGCTCGTGCTCGTTCTGTCCAATGGCGGCTTTCATCTCGACGGACTTGCCGACACATTCGATGCGTTGGCGGTAAAATCGGAAAGCGACAGGCACGCCGACATGCAGAAGAGGCTCGCGATAATGAAAACCGGCGCAACAGGTCCTGTGGGCGTGATGGCGATAATCTTCTCGTTGGCTTTGAAATACCTTGCGTTAAAGAGCCTGTCCAACTTCCTTCCCTTCACTTATCTATCGTCGTTATTCCTGATGCCGGTGCTTTCAAAATGGGCGGTAGTCGTGTCGATTTTTCATGGGAGACCTGCGCGAAAAGACGGCCTGGGAAAGATTTTCATAGGCCGGACAGGCTTAAAAGAACTCGGAGTCTCCACGACAATACTCATCTCCGTCCTTGTTCTATTGCAGATTTTTTCGAGACTTTATGCTCCGGACAATCAATCCGTCTTTCATGCACTCATGCTCATGATAATATATTTTTTGTGCCGACTGGCCGTCAGATTTTTCCACAGGAGGTTTGGCGGTTTGACAGGAGATACGCTTGGTGCCATCAGCGAGATGACGGAGATAATCTTTCTATTGACGGTGATAGCATGGTCACGACTCTCTATCTTATAAGGCACGGCGAGACGGAAGGCGGTGAAGTCAGACGATACAAAGGGACAATCGATGTGCCGCTTTCTGAAAATGGAATATTGCAGATGGAACGGGTTTCGGAATTCGTCCGCGCTGAAGTTGAAAGGGGCGCACAGGGAAATCCGGGACCTGGACGATTGGCGGCAGTTTACTGCTCTGACTTAAGCAGAGCGATAAAAAGCGCTGAAATCATTGCCCGGCGCCATTGCGTGAAACCCGTAATCGTACCTTCTCTCAGGGAACGAAATTTCGGAAGATGGGAAGGCATGAGTTTTGATGAGATAAGAGCTAAGTATCCGGAAGAGTTCGCCTCATGGGCAGGGAATCCCCTCAAATTCAGCCCGATAGAAGGGGAAAGCACCCTCACGATGAAGGACAGGGTCATGAAATCTTTTGAGGAGATTGTTCGCAATCATAGCGACGGACATATTGCCATAGTCGCACACGGAGGCGTGAACAGAATAATAGTGTGCGAGATCCTTGGCGTCTCCCTTGAGAACATCTTCAGGATTGAACAGGACTATGGCGCGGTGAACATTATTGAATTCCACGAGGCCTATCCGGTAGTGAAGCTCATGAACGGATGACTGCCTAATGGTTTCGGATTGTTCCCGAATTGCGGAGGAACAGATACAGCATAATCGTTTTCTTCCGTCGGTCCGCCAAGGCGGCTATCACCGTTGTAAACAGACTACTCTCAAACGAACATTGAAAAAGAGCAGATACGGCATCTGCTCTTCCGGCGCTAAAGTTCATGCATAATTTGCATGTAGATCGTTGGCTGACAAATCAACCAATCCGCTCCACTGCATTCACCACGGTCTCCTTCACTTCGTCATCAAACAGTATCTCAGCGTGGTTCAACTCGAAATCATGATGCTCGTCGCACCATGGTATTATCGAACTCGCGGCTGATACCAGACCGTCTCCCTTTCCCTGTTTCATTTCCTCGGGAAACATTTTTTCGGGGATCATCCGCTCGAAGATGTCCGGCATGGACAGACCGGATAGTCTGAAAAGTGTCGGGTTCGTCCCACCGATAGACGCATAATAAACGCCTTTCACCGGCCTGTCGGCCAGCGATTTGAAGAAGTTCGATCCCGGCAGAAGTTCTCTGAGCGCTTTACTTTTCAGAAATTCAAGGACCCTCGAAACTGCGAAACGAAGAGTGCCTCTTTCACCTTTGGGGATAAGCGGAGTCAGCCAGGTCACAATGGGTGATACATATTTGGCGAGTTTCGCCACTGAACTGCCCTTGTGGGGCGTAGAGATGGTAATAAGGGCTTGAATTGACGCGGCATCATTCATGAGATATTTCCTCGCGATCAGCCCTCCCCTGCTGTGGCCGATGAGAATGACGCCGGCAGGGGTTATGCACCCGGCAGTCCCGACCATTTCGTCTAATTCCGCTGCTGCCGATTCGATCGGCCCTGCCGGTCTCTTTTGGCTCCATGCAACAACCGAATACCCCTTGTCCCTGAAGATGTCGAAAAGCGTTACGGGTTTTCCATCAGAGAAGCTTTTTTTTAGAAGGACCTCGAGAGGGAACATTCCGCCCAGAATTCTTGAGTTTAGAGGATTGACCCAGATGTTCTTATCCATTCCCAGGCCGTGGATGAATATTATGGCCGGCCTGTCGGCCTTTCCATTATGTACGCAAACATCTAATTTCACCCTTATTCACTCCCGCCCGTAAACTCTGATGTGGGATCCGTCCATAGACTCGACCAGCACTGTTTTTGTGTCATTCCGGCTTGTCCGGAAGCGTTCTTTTCGCCTCAGCGAATCAGCCCGGGGCTGACAAGAAAGATTCCCGACGCGTCCGCCTTACGTGTGGCGGGCTTGCGGGAATGACACACTTTCTTGCGTTCACCTCAATTTATGGACAGATTCTGTCTACCCGTCGAGCTTCACCGGCAATCTTCCGTTGAACTCTATTTCGCCCCTGAGGCACTTGATGACCGCTTTTTGTGCTTGCTCGGTCGCCTCGTAGGCTGCAATGAGAATATCGGCATCATGAAAATGGCGAAGCACATAAGGACTTCCGAAAGAAATGACAATCGAATGCACGCTCTTTTTGATATGCTTCTGTATACGGAGCTTCTCCTCTTGATCGATGCCTGAACTGCCTTTCCATGCTGAGACGCTTGTGAAGACGGCAAATACTGTTATCCCGGATGTTCGATCCTCATCCGCAGAAACAACACGGCCTTCAAAGACTTTCCTCAGAGGAGATGACGAAAATAAAGTCGTGTCGCCGCAGAACACCACGGAAACTTTCTTACCTGCAAAAGGTAGCAAGCCAGAGGTATCCTTAACGAGTGTGATCGCCATCTCCGATATCCGTGTCGCAAGTGCATCGTGTGCCGAATAGTCAACTTCAGGACCCGAAACCCGGGCGATTCTTTCCTTTTGACGAATGATGCGGTCCACCGCGGCTTCTATCTGACCATTTTTAATGTCTTCCATTCTGACCGCATCCATGATCTCGGCCGCGCTGACTTCGGGATCAACAGGATGAAGCAGAATATCGACACCCGCGTTTATGCACCGGGCGGGCACATTCGCGTATCCCTGCAATGCATTCATGTTCAGGGCATCGGTCATGATCAGCCCCCGGAAGTCAAGCTCTTCCTTCAACAGATGGGTGACGATCTCCCTGGACAGACTCGCGGGCTCACCATTGAAAGCGGTTACACTCAGATGTCCGACCATGATACTGCTGACGCCCGCTTCGACGGCGCGCCTGAAAGGCATGATGTCGACGTCCATCAACGCGTCCCGTGGCTTGTTGATCACAGGCAGCGTGATATGCGAGTCCGATGCAGTATCTCCATGCCCGGGGAAATGCTTGGCGCAACTAATAAGCCCTTCCCCTTCGAGTACTCTGATGTAATGTGAACCGAGTTCTGCGACCGTCTCGGCATCGTCTGAAAAAGCCCGTGTACTGATAATAGGGTTGTCCGCGTTTTGGTTCACATCGAGCACGGGGATGAGCGGAATATTAATGCCGACATCCTTCGACTCCTCGGCAACGGCCCGCACAGTCTGTTCAATAATCAGTCTTTCCTCAGCGCTCCGGCGGCCGAGCGCCGCCGCAACGGCCATCTGGCATGGAAAGAGCGTCGTGCCCGAAATCTGCTGCCCCACACCGCGCTCGACATCCGATGCAATAAACAAAGGGATATCGGCAATAGATTGGAGATCGGAGAGAAAATTGCCGGCCGATTCCTTCTCACCGCCGAAAAGTATGAAGCCTCCCATCCCTTTCTTCACAAGGCCGCGGATTTTCTCCTCGTAAGCGGCATCCCCGATATGTCCCCCGTCGAGTCTTCCGATAAGGAGTTGGTAGGCCTTTTTTTCTAACGTGTTGTCGAAGCCAGCGGGAAGCATGCAAGAGTTTATCAGATCAAGAAGTTTTTTTGCACTTGCATTTTGGCCGCCGCTGGGTTTAAATTTAAGTGCCTCCTCATGAAGGGTGATCGTTTACGCATGGGAAAAGGGGACGGTATGAAGGACAAGAGAATCCTCCTGGTGGAGGACGACAAGCTTCAGGCAGAAGTCACAAAAACTCATCTCGAGTCTGTGGGATACGAGGTCTTCCTTGCTGCGGACGGCAAATCGGCAATCAAAAGCGCCAAGACGGATTCTTTAGATGCTATTATTCTGGATCTGATCCTGCCTGACATGAACGGCAACGAGGTATCCCGATGGCTCAAGGCAAACGAGGAAACCCGCGGTATCCCCATTATAATGCTCACAGCGCAGGGATCTACCGTAGACAAGATAGAGGGTCTCCACGCCGGCGCCGACGACTATCTCCTCAAGCCTTATAACGAAAACGAACTGCATGCGCGGATATATGCCCTGCTGAGGACAAAGGCCCTTCAGGACGAACTGCGGGAAAAAAATCGTCAGTTGGAAGAAGTCCTTTCGAAAGTGGAAGTGCTCGCCATCACCGATCCGTTGACGCAGTTGCGCAACAGGAGGCATTTTGAAGAAGTCATCGAAAAGGAGTTCGCGAGGACTATACGTTACCATTCTCCCTCTTCCTGCCTGATGATCGATATCGACCATTTTAAGGCGATCAACGACAGTTACGGCCACCGGACGGGCGATTTGGTCTTGAAGGAAATCGCGCGTATCATCGTCGACACCGTTAGAAAGGTAGATACTGTGGCCCGGTGGGGAGGTGAGGAGTTCGTTGTCCTCCTGCCGCGCACTAACAAAGAACAGGCTTTCACTGCGGCATTTAGGATACTGAAATCGATCGGAGAATATGAATTCCCTTCGATCAGTCAGCGGGTGACGGCGAGTATCGGCATAGCCAGCATGCCTGAATCTTCCGTGGACACCGCGGAGAAGCTGGTCGATGCTTCCGACCAAGCCATGTACAGGGCCAAGACTCTCGGCAGAAGCAGGATTGAATTTGCCGAGTAAAATGTAATTTTTTGCATTTGCTAAAATTCAATAATATATAAAATTTATTTACAAAAGTATTTATTTATGCTATGTTATAAGAAATTTAAGCCATGCTGAACGATAATCCCACAAGAGAACGGATTCTCCTTCTACTGAAAAGGAGGGGAAACATGTCTATAGACGACTTGAGCAGAGAACTGAGCATCACTTCCATGGGCATAAGGCAACACCTCCTCTCTTTGGAACGGAAGGGTCTTATAGACTTTATGACGAAGCGGCAGGGAATCGGCAGGCCCGCTTTTCTGTACAAGCTTACGCAAAAGGCCGATGAACTTTTCCCGAAGAGATACTGCGAATTTGTTGTTGATATGCTGAAGGACATCGAAAAGAATGAGGGACTCGATAAGGTAAACGATATCTTCAAATGGCGCAAGAATAGACTCATGAAAGAGATGAAAGACGCCCTCTCGGACAAGAAAACCTTTCAAGACAGAGTAACGGGGCTACGGGATGTCCTTGAATCGAAAGGATATTACGTGGACCTCTCATCAGTCGACGGAAATTATGTTTTAAAGCAATTCAATTGCCCGATAGCAAGATTGGCGTCCGAATACAGAGAAGCCTGCCAGTTTGAACTTCAGATGTACAGAGATATTTTAGGGAAGGATGTGAACCGTGAAGAATGCCTGGCCGAAGGCAGCCCTTCATGCACATACGTCATTCCCAAAACATCAAGGTCGTAGTCTTGGTTTTATCTTAAAAACTTGCCGGCGTAACCCCGCATAACTACCTGAAAAAATAGTCCTTAACTATTCCGCCGGGATTTTTTCTCTTGCCTTAATCTCGGGGTTTATTTTATTCTAATTTATTAAAAACACGAAATACCTTAAGGAGGTAATGGTACAAATTCGGGGTTTTTTGCCTGCCCTGTTGGTGATAAGGTGAACATGTTGATCCGGCAAATTAGATCTTTCGGGAGCCTGTGTAAAGGGCTGGTGTGCAAGCCCCTTGACCAGTTCTGGGGGAAGCCTGAAGGCCCTTTTAAGGCACCCACCTATTTTATAGGCGGATCTAATTTCGCCTTACACGGCAGGGTGGGTTTTTTATTTAACCCCATAGCGAGGCTGGTTTTTATGACGTCTATACATTTTTGGAGGATGCTATACAGAGTTTTAACAATAGAGAGAAACAGGGGAACAAGTTACTTCAACATTACATATTTTTCTCCTCCAGGAATGTTTTCTCAGTCATAATCCGGCCCTCACAGCAAAAAATCTAAAAAACTATTACTGTGCCATCCCTCGACAAGGGTGTTTGGAAAGGGGGGTTCCTTTATCATGGATATGGCTGTTTATGTAGCGATAGGCGTACTATCCGGCCTTGTTGCCGGCGGCCTCTTCGCCTTCATTTCTCATACAAGACTCAAATCCATGAGAGCATCTCTCGAAAGGGAGAAGGAGAAGGTACTTGAAAAGGCCGAGAGGGATGCGGACAGCGTCAGAAAAGAAGCCCATGTGGAGGCAAAGGACGTTGTTTTTCAGGCAAAAGCAGAGGTCGAGAAGGAAATCCGGGAGAGGCGTTCGGAACTGAACCACCTCGACAAAAGACTGAGGCAGAAAGAAGAAAGCCTTGAAAGAAAATATGAACAGATCGAGAAAAGGGACCAGGAGCTTTCAAAAAGGGAGAGAGAATACACGGTGAAGGAACGGGCATTGGGAGAAAAGGATGCCTCTTACAACAGACTGATCAAAGAGCAGACTGAATTGCTCGAAAAGACTTCCGGATTGAGCTCCGAGGACGCCCGGCAGGAACTCTTCAGAAAGATTGAGGAAGAGTCGAAATTTGAGGCCGCAAAACTGGCCAAGCGCATCGAAGACGAAGCGCGGGAGAATGCGGAAAAGAAAGCGAAAGAGATAATCGGATTTTCCGTGCAGCGGTACGCAAGCGATTATGTGACCGACGCTACTGTGACGTCGGTAAATCTTCCGAACGATGAGATGAAGGGCAGAATAATCGGCAGAGAAGGAAGAAATATCAGAGCTTTGGAGGCGGCTACAGGTGTCGATCTTATCGTCGACGACACCCCTGAGACCGTGACTTTGTCTGCATTTGATCCGGTGCGGCGGGAGATCGCCAGACTTTCCCTCGAACGGTTGATCACCGACGGCAGAATCCACCCCACCCGGATCGAAGAGATCGTCGAGAAAGTGAAGAAAGAGGTGGAAACTCATATCAGGGAGGAAGGGGAAAAGGCGGTATTCGATTTCGGGCTTTCGGGTATTCATCCCGAACTGATAAAACTTATCGGGAGGCTCAGGTACCGGTCCTCCTACGGCCAAAACGTCCTGCAACACTCACGGGAAGTCGCGTATCTCGCCGGCCTTATGGCAGGGGAACTCAGAGTTGATGTCAAACTCGCCAAGCGGGCGGGAATACTCCACGATATCGGAAAAGCGGTCGACCAC
>JBFLXP010000134.1:0-7879 GCA_040757315.1 Nitrospirota bacterium | reverse complement strand
ACCGTGGGGGCTGTGGCAGCTTGTGCACTTGCCCTCTTCGACAGGCATATGCCTGTCCGAAGCGGCGGTGACTTCCTGCTCAATATTCCTGTGGCAATCATAGCAAAGGGAAGGCATCGCCTTAAGAGTGCTCCCTGTAAATTCGCTCGCATGGGGGTCGTGGCACATCGAGCAGGTCTTTTTCAAGAAAGGTTTGTGCATTCCCTCTTCTTTCAGTTCTGCGAATCTGTTTCCGTGACAATTCAGACACAATTGTTCGGGCGGAACGGTCAATAGATGGCTCGTCTGCGATGCATGCGGCTCGTGGCAGGAGACACATTGCCTGTTGTTCACCGGCGTATGGATATATGTCTTGAAAAATTCCTTTTCCTCTTTTTTATGGCAGGTGTAGCACAGGTCCGTCGACTGCGTCTTCAGGAGCTTTGCCTGGCTGCTTCCATGCGCGCTGTGGCACGAACCGCATTCAACCATCGAGAAAGGCCGGTGCAGATTCCGCTCTTTCAATTCCTGTTCCGTCTTTGCATGGCAACTGAAGCAGATCTGTTTTTCAGATGCCTTCAAGCAATAAGAGTGCGGCGAAGCATGCGGATCGTGGCAGGCGGTGCACCCCTTGTCCTCTATCGGCGCATGCACAACGCCCAGCTTCATGATTTCCCCTTTTTTCTGGTGGCAGTTAATGCACAGGCCGGTCTTGTCGCGCAGGGTCAATTTACTGTGGTCGGTTGAGTGAGGATCGTGACAGTCCCGACACTTCCCTTTATCGACGGGCTGATGCCGGTGCTTCTGCCTGAAGGCGGTCTCCTCTTTCTTGTGGCAGGAATAGCATATGCCCGGATCGGAATCGACCAGACCTAACGGGTTGGAGTCATTAGAGGGCTTATGGCAGGAATTGCATTTCCCGGCCCTCAAAGGAGCATGAACCGATTCTCTGAGCAGGGCGTCATCGGTTGAGCTGTGCGCCGTGTGGCACCTACTGCATCTGCTTCGGTCTACCGGGTAGTCTTTGTGTGCCTTCTTGAATGCCTCCGTGTCAAAGGCATGGCACGATCTGCAGAGGTCGGGCTCAGGCTTCACCAGATTATCCCCATAGGGGGATCCGTGGGCGCCGTGACAGATATGGCAGCCCTGGAGGAGAGGTTTGTGCTGTTTCCGACGGATGAAAGAGTCTTTCTTGTGGCAGGTGAAACACTGCTCGTTTCCCGTCTTCTTCTGGAGGTTCGGATTTTCAGAAGCATGGGGACTATGGCATGGCAGACACTTGTTCTGCTTGAGGGCAGAATGCACGTGTGCCAATCTATCGCTTTCCCCGACCACCTTCTTATGACAAAGTTGACAGAGTTTCTTCTCGTCCCTCTCCTTAAGCGTGAGTACGGCAATCTTCCCGTGACGGAGATGGCAAGCTTCGCAGTCGCGTTTCTTCATCGGGTCGTGGACATACTTTTTCTGAAATTCTGCCATCGTCTTCTTGTGACAGTCCAGACACGGTTTCGGCTGGAACCCCTTTCTCCTCACAGCATCTTCGTGAGCACAGCCTAAAGAAATAGCGAAAAGAAATGTCACGAGCACGGCAATTCCTCTCTGCACTATTCGCACCCCCATTGTCACGCCCCCTTCACATCTTCAATTTTTCTTCAAGCGCCTAGATTTCGTCCGCATAGATCCGTATCCTCGCGCCTGTCTTCAGTTGACCGACGTATTTCTCCAGAAGCCCGTCAAGCTGTTCCGCAAAGCATGCTTTGTAGACGGCTTCCCTTACTCCTGCGAACTCCTCGACCCCTCCCCCTTCTTTTCCCTGCATCACGAATATTCCGTAGAGGGAATCAATTTCAACGACCGGACTCACGTCGCCCGGTCTGAGCGTATCGACGAATTTCCGCGCCGTCTCCGGCATCTCCCTCACAGTCAGACATCCTGCGTCTCCGCCCTTGCCGGCAAAGGGATCAACGGACTTTCTTTTCGCGATCCAACCGAAATCGGCGCCGTCTTCGAGGCTTTCAGCTATCTCCTCGGCTTCCTCCCGTGTTTTCACTGTTATCCGCCGGGTTTTGTAGCAGACCGGCTTAACAAAAGCGTTTGCGTGCCGCGTATAATAGTCCTCCAGAATCTTCTCAGATACCACGATCTGAGGAAGGATGATCTTCTTGATAAAGATGTCTTTGAGCAGTTGATTTTCATACCGTTCTATTTTTTTCCTCATTTCGGGGAGGTTCTCATAATGCCTGCTCAGCGCTTCGCCATCCACAAGTTTTTTGTCGATCCAATTCTCAACAAGTTGTTCCTTTGACTTTCTGCTTGTCCGTGGAAACGATGCCGAAAATTCCGCCACGGTGATATCTGAGCCATTTACGGTTGCCAGAGATCTTTCGTCGGTGAGCAGCCTCTTTCTCTCTTCTTCGGAACAATTCAAGTTCAGCGCCGCCAGAAGTTGCTGATTAATCTTTATTTCTGCCTTGCCCCGGAGATATGCAAGGTATTCGTCGCTTCTTGCCTGTTCCTTCTCACCCCGAAGAGTTTTTTCGACCTGTCGCCGCATCCTCGCAAATTCCTCGGCGGCAGCCTTCTCCCTGCGGATCAGTTTCACAATGTAGTACTTCTCCCCAATCTTTACGGAGCCGCTGGTTTCCCCCTCCTTCAGTCCGGAGGCTGCCTCACGGAGGACGGGAGACAGAGAAAGACGTGTCAGCGCTACTTCGCCGCGATTTTCAGCAGGATTCGATAAATACTTCTCCGTCACCGCCTCAAAATCCGCACCTTCTTTCAGATACCCAAGAATCTTCTCCGCTTTTTCCGCTGAATCCGCATCGATTATTTTCATGATGAATCGTTCGTAGTTCTTATGGTAGAACTCTTCCGCTTCCTGCGGGGTGACGGAGACTCTGCCGACAATCTCTTCTTTATGAAGCCGCACAACTGATTCTCTCAGAACATAGGCCGCGACAGCCTGTCTCACTTCGGGATACTGGTCCATCCCGGCGCTTCGTGCTTCATTCATGATCAGCCTGTCGTCCACAAGCTTGTCGATATAGCTCCGGATATCCAGAGATCCCCCGCCCGAAAGATCCTCTCTCCGGTGTGCTATCGTCAGGGCATATGTGACATCTTCCTCGGTGACGGGGGTGCCGTCGACCACGGCAAAAATTGTCTCCTTTTGCGGCGTTGCACAGCCAAATAGGAATGAGCAGAATGTAAGAAACAAGCACCACAATAAATAGGGTGCGATAGTGCGATCATTGGCAGACCTACAGCCAGTGGTTGACTCGTCATTCCGGCTTGACCGGAATCTTTCTTTGTTTTCGGAAAGATTCCCGACGCGCTTCACTTGCGGGAACGACATATGTGGGGCTTTCCCGGCAAGCCCGTCGGTACAATGTTTAACTCCATGCCCCTTGCTCTTCACTGCCACTTCACCTTTTTCATGTCTTCTACAAGTTCCGTTACCGCCTTGTGTGCAACGCTTTCCGCAGACCGCAGTCTGCCCCAGTCAAGAATGATGATGTCGTCATCACCGTCGTGCGAGGCATTATTGCACCAGAGAATCCGGTTTTTTCGGGCATCAATAAGCCTGGCGCTTATCGAGGCCTCAGGCGGACTGTTCCCGCTCTCCTCGCGGTATGCTTCCACGGTACCGACAACTATTCCGTCCACCCCTGCGCTCTCTGCAATCGGATTCGCGTTCCTGTAGTCCAGTTCGCCTTTCCCCCTGATCCGCATCGCAACCGTGAACCGCTTTACTTCGCCGAATTCTACGGGTTCGAACTTCTCGTTCTTGAACAGCTCTGCAAGAAACAGATAAGTGGCTATCATTCCTGCGTCTTCCCTGCCGCTGTCGTTTTCAAAAGGCATGACCGCGATCCTGTAAGTCGATTCCCGTTCCTTGTCCGGCGGATGCATGGTCAGGGAACCAAAGAGGTCGCCCAAAACCTTCCGCGACAGTCTTTCGATCTCTCTGATCGTGCCCAGTTCCAGGATTGTCGTAGAATCCTCTCCTGTAGACGAGGCGTGATTGGCCCACACGACGCTGCCGTCGGAAGTCCTGACTATACGGGCCGACAAACCGACAACGGGATTCACATCGGTCGAAAAAGAATTTATCGAGCCCATCACGACACCCTTCACGTTCAGTTCCCGGCCCATTTTTATCGCTGCATCCTCCGCAATGTATCCTGTTGATCTGATTCTCTCTTTCAGGAGGAAAGCATCGAGGCTTGCATCATCGATGACCTCGAACCCACTGCTTTCCAGCCTGCCCCGGATCTCGGGCATGATATACTGCATTGCATCCTTATTGCCGCTGAAATTCTCAAAGGGAAACAGCGCCACTCTTTCCTTCCCGGTTGTCTCCCCTGCAACTGCACTGCATGGCAAATAGACCAACAGGATGAGGACTAATATCTTAAATAGTCTGGCTGACAGAATCATGCGCCTCCCGAATAGCTTTATAAGAATCTCCTAAAAAATACCTTTTTCGTCATTCCCGAGGTAGTAATCGGGAATCCATTGTCTTTAAGAACAAGAGTCCTGGATTCCCGCCTTCGCGGGAATGACGGATAAAACTACTGCAACAAGAAAGCCTTCTCAATTTTAGTGATACAAAGTCCGAACCGCCTCGCTCACAACGTTAACCACCGCTTCGCTCATCGTCTCCGTTCTCGCGCCGAAATGCTTCGCCATAAAGCCTGCGCCCCCGCGTGTTTTGGTAACGGACCAGATGATGCTGCCCGAACCGGTATCCGCCATCATGAGAGTGATCGATACTTCCGGCGAAGAAACGCTTCCCTCCCTGACCTCTCCGTATTTGTTAACGGCGCCAAGAATAACCGCCTGCGCCTTCAGCGTTTTCCCCATCGATTTAAGCTGCTCCGTGTTAGGCGCCTGGCCTGATTTGATCTTCATGGAATCGAGCGCGCAAATGACGTCGCCCGGACAGACTACGTCGACGAGGTTCGTGGCCAGAAGCTCGCTTATGACGACCTGCCTGACCGCATCCGCCGCGAATTTGTCATTGCTCAGATTGTCGAGAGGCAGAACCGCAACCCGCTTGATGAAACTGAAATCTATGCTCTGGTCTATATAGAAGGTGGAATTTCCTTTTCCCCCGCATCCGGAAACGAATAAGATAATAATGACCAATGCGAACAGTTGCCCGAATAATTTCATATATTGACACCTCGTGCAGTCATTCCTAAAATATCGTCTCAATTGCCTCGTCAACTACCTTCCCGGCAGCCTCACTTAACGATGGCCCTTCAGAGCCGAAATGCCTTGTCCAGAAATTCGGACCGCCCGATGTGTGACGCACGGACCAGACAATATTTCCGGAGGACGCCTCGATGAGACGCAGATTGACAGTTACCTCGGGATAAGTGACCGAGATACCCCGGCCTATTCCATAAGCTTCGACAGACCCCATCATGACCGCCGCCACTCCTAATGCCGTCCCCATCTCCTGAATCTCTCTTACTTTCAAGGATGCCAGCGACCGCACTTTCATGTCTTTGCAGAGCCTCGTTATTTCTCCGGGTTCGACCACTTCCACACCCTTCGAAAGCAGTTCCGTCAGGACCAACCTCCGTATTTTCTCTCCGGCATGTTCGTCGGAGGTGAAATTCTCAAAGGGCAAGACAGCAATCCTCCTGAACTCTCCAACATCTGTTTTCCCTTTCACGTAATGTTTCGGGCCGCACGCCCCCGCCGGAATTCCAGATAAGAGAACTACAAGCAAAAAACTTACCAACCGAAAACGCTTCGGCATTTTTACCAGAACCTGCATGTGAGATTTCCTCCCAGGTTAAAAGTCTCGGTCTTTATGTCGTTCTCGCTGCGGCTGTAATCGTAGGTGAACTGGAAATCGAGAAATTTCGTTATGTACCAGAGAACATACCCGCCCACTGTGTGCGTATCGGTAGTCTCCGGTTTCTCATGGCTGTGTTCATAATGGAGGTTTATTCTGACGGCGGGAACTATAAGCCAGTCCGCCAACGCGCCTTGAGAGGTGAGACTCTCTTCATCGGAATCGATCATGTGAAAAGTCCCGGACAGACTGATGAACCTTCCCGGCCTGTAAGTGATAATGAACGTACCGTCGTGAGAATGTCCCGAAGTGTCTCCTGATAGAAAACTCAGTCCGTACGTGAGATTCGCCGTCACCTTCAGCGTCAGCCTGGCATCCAGCGTCCCCCTGATGTACCATGTGGAATTCCGCAATTTCTCCGTGGCCGAATCGGATGAAGGGAGCCGGACAGGATAGGTCTTCGTGTTCGTATACCCGGCATCCGTGATCATGTTCACATCTCTGTGAAGGCGCGACCCGACAGACAGAAGCACAAGGTCGTTCACCGACTGCTTCTGGTCGAAGCTGTAGCTGTATGTCCTGATGAAGGTGAGATTCGTGTCAAGCGTGGGCAGAGGAGCCGAGCTCAAGGTCAATGAATAGGAATCGGATTTGAGATCGGTCTTGTTCTGATCACTCTTCTCTTTATTGTCAAAAGCCTCATTTCTCTGATATCTCACAGTCGTAGTCAGAAAACTTGTGGTGAGCCAGGTGGTGCTGATGCCGTACGTCCGCGTTACATTGATTTCCTGAGAGGAATCCTTTTCGCTATCCGGCTTTTTCGCAATATTTTCGAACGCCCCCCCTATGGAGTTCCAGACCGACTCGGGGTCCTGGTCAGTTCTGTTCAAATAGTAATTGAGGGTGAAACTCAGCTTCTGCGCCGGCTTGAAAGTCGTGCTCAGGTTGATGCCGTGGGTGAAGAAGGTGGTCGTTGCAACGTTCTTCCCCTTTTCGAAGACATCTATGCCCCACGCCTCAATCTCGGTGATGAAAACATCGCTCAGCGTGGCCGTTTCCATTGTCACCGCATTCAGAAAGATAGCATCCTGCGGAGAGGCAAGCCTTATTTCATAACGGTATATGTTATTGATGGCATCGAACAGTGCGCCCTCTATGCTCTCTATCGTGACTTCCGTCCATGAATCTGAATTCGGCGGATTCGTGTTGCTCCGGAAGATGCTCCAATTGTCAGCGTTCGTGAGGTTGGTATCGGTCGTGACATTCTTGCTGACATAGACAAAGATGGAACTCACTGATTTGCCGGACTGATTCTGAAGGCCGATATTGTGAAATCTGCTGCCGTTCAGACCGATGTTGATAGTTCCGGATGACGTAGTAGCGGCCGTGACATAAACACCGTCAGTCAGCGAGGGCGTCGGCGATAGTGTGTCCGCAACGGGATCAAGCTGGGTGCCGTGGCCGTACTGTCCTGATTGAGAGGTTCTTCTCACTTCGATGCTGCCACTCTCCCGGGCGAAGCTTTCCGTCTTGTTCCGGACGTAGTTCCCCTGATATCCCGCAGCCACGCTTAACCGGTTGGAGAAATACGCTTTGTTGTACCCGATATTGTAAAGGAGATTGACGTTATTGTTGACAGTCTTGTTAATGTCTTCCAGAGGGGTCTTAAACTCGTCCCATATATAAGCAATATTGTATGAGAGTTTCCATCCTCTGTATGCCAGGTCGTACCAGGAGATGCCCGTAAATTTCGTATCGGTAGTGTCGATATCTCTTGGGGAGATATGATCATAGTCCCGCTGCCTATCAATCTGAAGGGACAGGTTCGGCAGGCCATAGGGCTTCACGGTGAAACGTGAATAATAATATTCCGTGGTCCGTCTGCTGTCATGTTCCAGGTCTGCCGTGTCCCATTGTTCCAGACGCCTGGCGCCGGCTTCTACTCCATATATGGGATGCCGGAAGAAGATGTCCAGAGCCGGTTCGACCGCCCTAAGATAATCTGTCGTTGTTTTCCCCTCTTCGTCGGTCGTGTGTGAATTCACAAGTGTGCTCTTGAGGTTCAACTGGTAGGAAAAAAGAGGGGTA
>JBFLXP010000133.1:0-7963 GCA_040757315.1 Nitrospirota bacterium | reverse complement strand
GGGCAGATGAGGCGCATGATATCTTTTCCGATGAGTTCGTTCTGGTCATAGTTCAGAATCTTGCGGAGCGTTGGATTGACAAACTTGATGAGTCCGTCCTGCAGTATGAGAATACCCTCGAGCGACTGTTCCACGAGAGTCCTGTACTTAAGCTCGGATTCGGCCAGTGCGCGGGACTTCTCTTTCAGCATGTTTTTCAATATATCGACATAGTCAGCCCTGAGATGTTTGATCACATCGCTTTTGGTTACGATGCCGACCGCTTGACCGGCGCCGTCGACGACCGTGATGCTCCTCGCCTTACGTTCCTCCATGAGCTGAGTCGCATCATAGAGACTACTGTCTTTGACTGTAGTAGGAACAGGGACTTTCATGATCTGACGAACTGTACCGGATGAGATGTTTCGGGCGACCGCCCTGGTAATATCCCGTTCGGTGATAACACCTGTCGGGCGGCCGTTGTCAAGAACGAGGACGCAACTGATTCGGTTTTCGGACATGAGTGAAACAACCTTCGCAAGAGAATCCGTCTGAGCGACCGAAATGATCTTGCAGTTCATGATCTGTTCCACCTTCTTATAACTCACGAAAGAGTCTATGCTTAAATTCTTTATTATGTCCGTCTGGGTCACGATGCCGATGACATGGTGCGCGTCATCAACGACAACAAGACGCCTGAGTCCGTTTATGACCATGAGGTTGGCCGCTTCGGGAATCTCCGCCTCCTCCGAGACTGCAATGACCGGGCTCTGCATAACGAGTTGAAGACTTACAGCCTCGAAATCAAGCCTCGTGTCAACAAGATGAATGATATCCCTCTCCGTGAGGATGCCTGTCGGTTTATTGTCTTCCACGACCACGACACAACTCAAATCGTGGTCGCTCATGATTTTCACGGCAGACTTAAGACTCTCTTCAGGCCCGAGAGTTATGACGTCAGTGGACATAATCGATTTGACCCTGTCGAGTTCCATAACCCCTTGTAATCTATTATAATTAACTCGGTAAGAATATCCAGAAAAAAGTTGCGGTTTTCGCAACCCTTCGGTGGAGAGCCGCCGTCAAGCTATGAAATCTGCCCGACGCATCCTTCGACATCCGTCTTACTTGCTGACGGCTCAGGATGACGAATGTCATGGTGAGGCCGTGAGCATGTCGGACGGTCGAACCATGGCCCCGCTTCACCGGATGTTTACGGGTCTTCGTAGAAGCTGTCAGGTTAGGACCGGGGTCTTCCTCTGTGACATCAGTGGTTGGGTGGCGGCTTCCGGTATTTTCCCTGTCCTGTTTGACAGGGGAAAGAGGTTATTTTTATACTTATCGTGTGGTTAAGATTGCAGTTGTTGATGGCCAAGGTGGAGGGATTGGAAGCCTGATAGTGAAGCGGCTGCGAGAGGAGTTCGGGGATTCCGTCGAGATCCTTGCTCTGGGTACGAACGCCGCCGCTACTTCAGCGATGATGAAAGCACGGGCCAACAAGGGTGCGACGGGGGAAAATGCCATCATCTGGAATGCGGGGAGGGTGAACATGATCATAGGCCCTCTCAGCATTGTCCTGCCCAACGCCATGATCGGGGAACTGACGGGCAGGATGGCGGATGCAATATCCTCTTCCGACGCGAAAAAGATACTCCTGGCGCTCAATCAGGAAGGTATTGAGATGATCGGCGTGGAAAAAGAGCCGCTTCCCCATATGATCGACAAGATTGCCGAGGCTGTCAGGCAAGAGATAGGAAAGGAGAAGTAATTATGTGCGAAGCGAACGCCTATGTGTATGAAGACGGCAGGGAAGTTCTCTATCTTGAGAGTGTGGACGTTCTCAGGCCGGAGGAGGGAAAGCTCTATCTCAAGAGCCTGTTCGGCGAACAGAAGGTTTTCGACGGGAAGATACGGGAAATTTCACTCCTTAATCACAAGATAGTCCTCGAAAAGAAATAGCATCACTCCACACCTTCCGAGCAACCGTTATGGAAGAAAAGACCTTATCGCTTTTTTTGAAAGTGAGAGAGAGTTTCGGCGAGATCAAAGAAAAAGTCTCCCTGATCAAGCCGTACTTTGAACTCCTCTGTTTTTCGACAGGCTGGGCTCTCACTATTGATGAATGCAAACGCCTTCTGGGATTCACTCCGGAGTTTGTCTATAAAAGCAGTGAAGAAGTTTACGCAATCTGCGTCCTTTACCGGATCGACGATGAGATAACAACCGGAGTCATAGCTCATGAGTTCGCAGAGGTTCTCGCACGGGAGAGAAACGTGGAAGACCATGCAGTTATCGATGCGATCTGCGTTGAAAGAGGGTACGGAGATCAACTGCTGCGGTCTCTTCAGGACGATATACTGTCAGGCATGGTGGAACGCGAGTTTGTCGACAGGGTGGATATTGGGGCAAGAATAGAAAACTTGCGTCGTCTGCTGAAACGCTGACGTGGGAAAGGTGCCCACATACACAATCAGCCAATGCCGGCGGTGCGGGACCTGTTGCCGCAAAGGAGGGCCCATCCTCCACAGGGAAGATAGAAAAATACTGTTTGAAGGATTTGTGGGACATCAGCACCTGATGACGATCAGGAAGGGGGAGAGGGCATTTAATCCGGTTACCGAAAAAGTCGGTGCTGTCCCTATCGAATTGGTCAGAGTCATGGGGAAGGGAACCGGCCGGACATGTTTTTTCTTCGATGAAGAGAGAGCCTCCTGCCGAGTCTATGAGCATCGTTTCCTCGAATGCCGCCTCCTTCAGTGCTGGGATCCCTCTCAGATTATGCAGGTCATCGGCCGAAATACCTTGAGCCGATTCGATCTGATCAATCCCGATGACCCCATTGTTGAAGTTATCGGGATGCATGATCGCGATTGTCCGGGGGGCGAAGTCGAGGATCTCGCGTCCAACTCTTTGACTGCATCGGACAGAGCTGACGTCTTTCGGAGACTTTCCAGTCTGGTGCGAAAAGATGAGGCGATCCGCTCTTATGCGCTCGATGAACTGGGTATGAAGAAGGAATATGAATTGTTCATCTTCGGAAGACCCATCAGGCAGATTCTCAGAGACTATGGATTGAGAGTCAGCGCGGGCTAACGACCCTTACTGACTGTATGTAAGACCTTCCCGACGCACTTGTTCAGTGTATTGGAACGCCCCAGAAATGGAATCGCCGGCCTTCTGCGAATTCCGAGTTTCCTCAGTTCCTTCAGGATTTCCCTGTTGTCCGGCTCCACCTGAAGCCCCTTCAGAAAAGCCGTATGCGCTTGCTTCTTCTTCCCTGCCGCGAGGTATGCTCTGCCGAGATTCAGATAGAGGATGGGGTGAAAGAATTCTTCGCCGAATGGGACCTGTTCCTTAAGGATGTCGAATGCCTCTCTGCATGTTCTTACCCCCTCGGAATAATTCCTATCGACGACAGCTTCAAGATAGCCCTGAAACGAATAAACGAAAGGGTTGTTCGGATACTGATCAAGCGCTTTCGTCAAGAGCGCGAGCGCATCTTTCGACTTCCTGTTCAGCATCACCCTCTCCACGACACTCATATAATCTTCAAATCTCTCGTCGCGTGTGATCTTTTCCCGTTTCAGCGACGCTATAGCTTCCTCGTGATGCATCCTGATCGTCTCGGTCAATCTGTCTTCAACGTCCGGCGCATTCAACTCATTCGAATAATCGTATTCGAATGAAGCGATAATCCGGCCTTTGCGATATACTCGCGTTTGGAGAACATGCCTGGTCGGACCCAGATCTTCAGAGACTATGAAATAGTCATCTCCCCCAAGGGTGATCTTCTGACTGAACTCCTTTCCGGTGCTCGAACGTATATCGATAGATGCGTTTCCCATACAACCTCATGACGATACTATTAGGTTAACACACATTGCCGTCCAAAATAATCCGCTGCAGAGCCACTGGTGTCGTGTTTCACAAACGGCTGGTGTTATGAAGAGCCCCAAAGGGTGTCATTCCCGCAAGTCCGCCCTGAGTATGGCGGACGCGTCGGGAATCCTTCCAAGAAGCCCGGAAAGATTCCGGACAAGCCGGAATGACAGAAATAGGACACTACATTTGCATCTTTCAATAATACTTTTGTCGTATTTTTGGGCGCTGCCGTGAAAATCATACTTTCGTCGTATTGACCGCCGCGAAGAAAACTGTGAAAGTAGAAAGAGGAGAGGAGAGGAGAGGAGAGGAGAGGAGAGGAGTTCCTTGCCATACTGGCAAACGTGAACGAAGGCAATCTGTATTCGATCGCGCACAGGACGCGGTTAATTGTGGAGCGGTCAAAGATTCCTCTGGGTTCGGACAATATACGGATCACGGTATCTGTCGGCGCCACAACAGCGTATTCCGAGGATACGATGAACAGCCTCGTCGAGCGGGCAGACAGGCTTCTCTATCGAAGCAAACAATCCGGAAGGAATTGTGTTTCGATCCGGTGGAATAACGAGAATTAGCCTGGATTATTATTACAACCGGCAAGTAAAAACCAAGCACCGTCATTCCCCGTCCGTCAATACGTAAGACGGATGACGGGGAATCCACCCTTCGATAGGCTCAGGGTGACAATTGTCATGGTGATCCGTCAGTTGGCAGGACGTATGTCGAACCATGGATGCTCCGATCAAGTCGGAGCATGACATTTTTCATCTATATAATTGCCGTACTAATAATGATGCGCACATCTGCTCTGACCGCGCACAAAATTGCGATTTGTCCGGTTCAAGAAACCCGGTCCTTTTTCAAGAAACGGGCCCAGGCTATCAGAGCTTCGAGTAAATCTCTTATATTCTTTCGAACGAATTCATCGGTGAGCCTGCCGCTCTGATCCACCTTATCCTGCACAAAAGGCACCATCACCTCCGGACGGTTGACAGGGAGCATGTTCAGAAAAACCATCGACTGCCGGAGATGATACTGCGCCCGCCCTGATCCGAGCAGACCGATGGAAGCGCCCATGACAGCGACCGGCTTGCCGTCGAAGGGATTGTCCCCGTAAGGCCTCGAAGCGGCGTCGATAGCATTCTTCAGAACTCCGGGCATCGAATAGTTATATTCGGGCGTCGAAATCAGGAGGGCGTCCGCAGCCCTGATCTCCGCCTTGAATTCTTTTACCTTTTCAACCGGATCAAATTCCAGGTCCTGATTAAAAGGCGGAATGCCCTCCAGATCGAAAATCTCCAGTTCGGCATCCGGCGGCAGAAGTTCAACGGCTGCGCGCAGCAGGGCTTTGTTATATGACTCTTTTCTCAGGCTTCCCGCGAAACCGAGTATTCTTGTCTTGGACATTCAATCCTCCGATTTCTACTTTTTCTTCTCGAACAGCTTCAGATATTCTCCATATCCTTCTTTTTCGAGATCCTCCTTTGGAACAAACCTGAGGGCTGCCGAATTCATGCAGTATCGCAGTCCTGTGGGGGGCGGACCGTCGGGAAATACATGACCGATATGAGAATCGCCGTGTTTGCTTCTCACCTCTGTCCTCCTCGAAAACAACTTCCAGTCGTCCCGTTCGACGATGTTTCCGGGCTCCAGGGGCTTCGTGAAGCTCGGCCAGCCCGTGCCCGAATCATACTTGTCGAGAGAACTGAAGAGCGGCTCTCCCGAAACAATATCGACGTATATTCCTTCCTTCTTGTTGTCCCAGTATTCGTTCCGGAAGGGCGGCTCCGTGCCCTCCTTCTGCGTCACTTCGTACTGCAGCGGCGTCAGCGTTCTTTTCAACGTCGCATCGTCCGGTTTTTGATACTTGCGCTCATTCTTCGTGCCCGTTTTTTCCATGTCGTTTCCCCAGACCTTTCTTAAGAACTGGTCGCGGCCCGACCCGCTCCGGTAAAATTTGTACTTAAAGGGATGGTTCTTGTAATAATCCTGGTGATATTCCTCGGCAGTATAGAATTTGTTGAACTGCAGAATTTCTGTCACAATCAGTTTCTGAAACCGGCCCGATTTCGAAAGGGCTTCCTTTGATTCTTCTGCCAATCTCTTCTGCTCCTCGTCGTGGTAGAAGATGACACTCCGGTACTGAGCACCCCTGTCGACAAACTGCCCGCCGGGATCAGTCGGGTCAATATGTCTCCAGAAATAGTCCAGCAGCTCCTGATACATCACTTCATCCGGATCATAGTAGACCTGAACGGCTTCCACATGTCCGGTGCCGCCGGCCGAAACTTCGTCGTAAGAGGGATTCTCCTTGTGACCGCCGGTGTATCCCGATATGACCTTTACGACGCCGGGGACTTTCTCGAAATCGGATTCGGTACACCAGAAACAACCGCCGGCAAAAGTGGCGACACGCAATTGTGAAGCGTCCTTTGGCGGTTTGCCGGCGCTCTGCTTCACGCGAGTATCCTGGCACGCACACAACAGAATCGTTGTCATGACAGTCAAGATAAGTATCTTCATGTTGCCTCCCAATGCATGTTTTCGCTGACAAAACTGAATATCGAGCAGCAAGAGAAATGCCAGATTGTAAGTATCTGATTTATTGCGAGTTATTTAGAGATCGGCGTGAAAAAAGCGGGCATATTTCCCTGGGGAGAGATAATATTCCCTGCTCACAAGGGCTGAAAAAGAGATTTTTAAGATCAGACTTTCTGAATTGAGAAAACAAATGGGGATGAAGCAGGAAGATATCCGGGCATTTACACAATCCGGGATTTCAAAACTGGAAGCAAGAAAAGATATGAAGATTTCCACGCTGGTAGAATATCTTCACAATATAGGCATGGGAGTGGAGATTAAGGCTTATCCAAGGAGAAGGAAACATAAAATCGATGAGGTGGTACTTCTGAGGATGTAGTCTTGTGAGAATGTGGAAACTTCTGACATCTCAAGAACCGAATAGGGATTACACGTTCCAGATCTCCTCAAGAATCAAGTCCACCTCCTACTGAAAACCAACGCCCTTACAGTCATGTCAGAGATGAAGAATTCCGGTCGAAACTGTGTGTGCAGATATTTCAGTAGCAGAAAGAAAGCACTTTGAGAACCTACGTCCCCACCTACCTCGTCCCCACCTACCTCGAACGGATTGTGTACGCCCGGCCACAGACCGTTGACAAAATATAACAAGCATTAATCCGGGGCGGCATGAGTGATTCGTTATGCCCGTTTTCTCATTTTCTTATGCCGTGTAATATCCAGTATCGCTTCTGGATGTGCTGCGGCCACCCTCAATAAAACACGAGCAGCTCCTTCCGGCTTCCGCCGTCCCTGCTCCCAGTTGCGTAGGGTGGCTACGCTAATTCCCATGAGGGAAGCAAATTTATCCTGAGAAAGACCATACTGCTCCCGTATCTTCTGAACTTCGGATTCGGGAAACTCAACACTGCGCAAAGGTTTCATTCTGCCTTTCATTATGGCAGCACCTTGCTTAACACTTTCCAGCAATTCTTCAAACAGTTCCTTTTTCATGTATACTCCTTTTCAACAATCTTCCTCAATTGCTTGAGTTGTTCCGGTGTCAAATCGTCCTGCTCACTCTTTGGATAGGCATAAAGAAGAAGAATGATGTCCTGAGACACGAACCAATAATAAATACTTCTGATACCGCCTCTCTTTCCATGGCCTCCGGCAGACCAGCGGAGTTTTCTCAGTCCACCGCTCCCGGGTATTATTTTACCTACATCAGGTCTATTAACTAAATGAGTCTGCAAAAGCCGATATTCATCGTCAGTTATTAATTCCTGAATTCGCTTTGTGAATATCGGGGTCTCGATAAGGACCATAATCAATTATACGTCAATGGCGTACATTAGGCAAGTTTGATTAACATTTAATTTGAAGCATAACGTGCTCTTCAGCGGGCGCGGGTTTTTGCGCTCCGCTGGAAGAGATTGTGTACGCCCGGCATGGGCGTGAACTTATGGGGTGAAAGTCCCCTGTACGAGAACCGATGGTGTTCATAGTAATGGATACTAACAAAAGTACGAGCCGAAGGCAAGGGCGATTCCGTGAGGAATGGTCTGAAGGAAGCCGGAGT
>JBFLXP010000132.1:0-8017 GCA_040757315.1 Nitrospirota bacterium | reverse complement strand
GTATCCGGTGCGACAAATCCTTACGGCAGAGATTCACTGTGGAGTCGTGACGGCGCAACTTTCTCGTGGAATTTCCAGCCGGCTCACACAGGTTCGCACGAGGTTTCTATGTGGTGGACGGCATGGCCGTCCAGAAGCGCCGGCATTCCCGTTGATATCGAATACGAAGGCGGCAAAACACGGGTTTACATCAATCAGCAGACAAACGGCGGACTCTGGAACAATCTTGGAACGTATTTCTTTGCTTCAGGATTGTCGTATAAGGTGACAATTACCTCACAGCCATATCCGGCAAGCACCTGTGCCGATGCGGTCAAGTTTGATTTCATCCAGTAGGGGGTCTTGTAAAAGAAAGGGGAAGGCGATTTTTTCGCCCTCCCCTTTCTTATCTTCTTATCAAAATCAGCGCTTCAGATTTCCATTTTCAGATATTCTAATACTGAATCAGGCTCCTTAGTAATTAAGGTAAAGAACGACACGGGAGGAGCAGCATAGCACCGTAACAGGTTTCTTCTCATATGCAAATGTTCCCTGCCGTTGCCAAGCTGCCCGGATAATTAGTATTATTTGTGTAATTGAAAATGATAAGGAAAGCAAGAGGCATCTCGTATGGATGTAATAGACGCCATTAAGAGCAGAAGAAGCATACGTAGATTCATAGATAAGCCTGTTAAAAAGATTGACATTTTAAAGATGATCGAAGCAGCACGGATGGCGCCAAGCGGCGGGAATACGCAGCCGTGGCATTTTATTGTTGTGCGGGACAGAGGGAAAATTAAACGGATGGAGAGTCTTATCGAGCGGAGTATTGATAAATTACCACACCTACTAAAGGGATATGGCACATTTTCAGAAACCGAGATATCCGCTTATATTAAAAGGTGGAAAAGAGATTCGCTTTTTTTTGCTCAGGCACCATTAACAATGGCGGTAATGGTAAAAGATATCATAGGTCTTTACTACAGAGAATATCTTCAATATATAATGGAGAAACATGAAATGAATGAATGCGAAGCCCGGAAGTATATGGGTTATGTAGAAATCATGAGTGTCTCTGCTGCCATTGAAAATCTCCTTCTGTCAGCTCATTCGTTAGGCTACGGGGCTTGCTGGATGAGAGTCCCTTTCATTGCCAAAGAAGACCTCAAAAACTTACTCAATGTTCAATTCCCCTGGGATCTGATTGCTTTCATTCCCATCGGATATCCTGATCCGGAATATCCTCTTCCAAAGGTCAGAAGAAAAAAAATCGAGGACATAGCCACATTTATATAAGACAACAATGCGGACGTTTACTCTTCAGGTAAAAGCTTTTGAAGCCGTTCAAAGATTTTGGGCAGATCTTCTGAAGAGGACAGGTGCTCAAAGTCTTTTTCAAAATAATACGTCGCGAGAACGCATTCCAGAACGCATGGCGGATTGTTCTTCGTATATCTGACAATCAGATCCCAGTCCTCCAATACATCTATTCCCTCGGTAAACCCGCCGAGCTCCTCGAATAGATGCCTCCGGTGCATAAATATATTCATGTCAATATAATTTCTTGACAGAAGATACTTCCGGTCATAATGCCTGAATGATATAAATTCCTTTACAGGTATAGTGTCTATTACCCTTTTAAGAGCGCAATATAGTGTGTTCGTATACGGATTGTCCACAAACAAATTGACCATCAGAAGAAGAAAATGTTCCGACCAAACGTTATCAGAGTCGAGATACGCAATCAGCGGTCCGGTTGAATGTTGAAGGCCTATGTTGCGGGCACGACTGACACCGGCATGTTCACTCTTTAAATATTTGATCCTGTGATCTGACGACGAATAACGGTTTACAACCTCTTCTGTATTATCGGTACTGCCGTCATCTGAAATGATAAGCTCAAAATTGGTATAGCTCTGTTTAAGAGCTGAGTCTATCGCCCGGCCGATAACGAATGCCCTGTTCCATGTCGGCATAATGATCGACACGTTACTGTCCTGCTTTCTGTCCCGGTATCTTTGTACCAGTCTCAATTCATTGAGCCTCATTTGAAATGGAGTGCTGTTGACGATACGATCTATCTCCGAATTCATTTTTTTCCTCTAAGTGCTTGGGCATTGCCAAGCGGGAAACGCTGGATATCTCTAAACCCCAACGAAGAAAGCCATGTTTTGACCTCTGAGAAGCTATATGCCCGGCCATTCTGAGTCATGGTAAGCATATTGACGGAAAAGAGGGCAGATGACAGGGGCTTTGTCTTTGATTCGTCGAGCATGCGATCGAGAATCACAACGCTGCCCCCATCCTTGAGAGCATCTTTGGCCTTGCTGAGCAAAAAGGTATTTTGCTGTTCACCAAAAAGACAGAGGATGGAGGCAAGCAGAATAAGATCATAATCGCCGCCGATATCATCCTGGAAAAAATCTTTCCGTGTCAAATGAATACGGGTTTGAAGATCCTCTCTTGCGATCTCTTCTCTCGCGATTCCAAGAGCCTCTTCATCATAATCGAGCAGCAGTATTTCCATATCCGGGTTTCGTCGGGCAAATGCTATGGCATACAAACCGCAACCGCCTCCAAGATCAAGCATTCTCCTTATATCTGAAGTGTTTATCATTTTCACCAGGGTTTCCGATCTTTCTGTTGCGTAATGTTTCATATAGAAGGCAAGCTCCCGCTTTTGTATATCGGACCACTGGAGGCCGGCCGGCTCTCCTGTTTTCACCATCTCGGTAAGGTTTGACCAGATATCCCAGAGAAGCAGAGGATGAACGAAAGAGAGCCCGGCATCGCCGGGAATAAGTGTATCCCTTGCCTCTTCAAGATTTGCGTATACATTGTCATTTTTCCCGAGGACATCCATCGAGACAAGGGCGTTCAAAATGATTTCTGTGGCTCTGGGATCTGTATGGAGTTGGTCGGCTATTTGTACGGAGGTCAATTTTTGATCCCCCAGTTGCCTGAAAAGATTCAACTCGAGCGCTGTGAGAAAAATGCGTGAGGCCATAAAACCGGATGATAGGGCCAATATACGAGATACCAATTGAGAATAGTTCATAAGTCCTTCTGTACAGCGGTCGAGAGTCTCCGACACGTCAGTGATACGTACGTTTCCCCCGACCTTTATGAAAGACTGCTTTTGCCAGATGACGGCTATTCGAAGAGAAAATCCTTGCGATGCGCCCGGCGGCGGAAAAGTCAGCCGGATCCGATTCAGATGAGCGGGAAGAATCTTTAATTTCAGGATCCGGGTTCCCAATAAGTCTCCGTATGAAGGATCGCAATTTTTTATGAAAGGGGCCGTCATCCAGCAGTTGCTTGCATAAAAGGGAAAGATACCCTTTTGGCAAAATGGAGGAGGCATCGTCCTTCAGCAGAATATTTTTTGTCATGATTTTCAGCAGAGAGAAATCGACGGCATTCAGTTTTACATGCTGTTTCAGGCGTCCTGCCATATCGTGCTCTATTCCCGCATCGAGCAAATCCTTTGCAAGATACAATGAAAAATAAATAAAATTTATATAATGATGATCGTTCGCTTCTTTTATGATGTGATACCAATCTATACGTTTTCTGTGATGCTGAAGTGCCTCAGCAATATCTGTCAGACTCCGTAATCCGCCGATAAAACCCCCGCAAAAGGCAAAGTGAAGGCATAAATGGCTTATCATGTCTTCAGGGGATAACGTAGAAGTCCGTGTATCCCCTATATGCATCGGATGCGCCCTTTCCCACAATTTATGGATTTCGATGCCGAAGGGATTTTCAGGCGGTAGGATATGGCGATGTATTTCCAGGGCTATTTTTCTGTCAGGATGGTAATATGGAGCTATGTGGTGATGGTATTTCCGGTACCAATCCTTTGATTTTTCGTATTCATTAGGGATATAGCCTGATTCGGATACCTTCGCTTCCGCTCTGTCAAGGTCTTCTTCCTGCACGAGAACGTCTATATCGGCCATCTGACGAAGTGCGATGTTCCTGAATACGTCTTCAACTATGGCGGCGCCTTTTAATAGAACCGTCCTGATACCTGCCTTTTCAAGGATATGCAGGAGATGCTGTAATTCTTCCAGGTACAGAGCGTTTTGAAACCCGACGCCATGATAAATCTTTTCGAATGTCAGCCGTATCCCTTCAGGTATCGAATCTGCGAGATCGTTCTGCTTAAGATTATGATACAGCAGGGGCGCAATTCCGTTCTGCCTGGAGAAGCGAAGAATATATGACCAGTCTATGTTTTCAAAGGATATGGCGTGAAGACGGTCAACTGTTCCTCCCTCATTGGTTGCTGAAAGACAAAGGAGCATGAGGCTTGTCTCAGGATCGTATGACATTTAAGGCCTGTAAGACTTCATCAGGTCATCGGCTTGCGAGCATCAACATACAATGTACCGAGTTCACGACTTTTATTATCTCGTTGCGGATCAAACTTACGACGGGTCACTTCTACGAACCCGGTTTTTGTCAGAATATGCTTCAGCGTCCTGAAGTCGTAAGCAAAGCGGTGCTCGGTCCCCTGGCGAAAATGATGATTGATATGCTCCATATCAGTTTCACACCATTTTGGATGCCAGAGTGTCTTGGCTTTTTCAAAGTAACCAAGTTGCAGAATACCCGCGTATTCAAGCAGCGGCCATTCGGTATCCGGCACTCCGGCGCTGAAGGTTCCGCCGGGTTCCAGGATCCGATAGCATTCTTTGAGCAAGGAAGTCACGTTATCAGGATAATCAATATGTTCAAGGAAGTGTTCCGAATAGATAATTGAACAAGAACAGTCACGAAGGGGTAGCGGCTCTCTTAAGTCAAGAGTGATATCGGCGTTATCGTTCAGATCTACGTTAACCCAGCCGTCCTTGAGGTGTGGGCCGCAGCCGAGGTTCAACTTTAAAGCATTCAATTCATAATAGCTCCTCGCTTTTACAAGACCATTGCTGTGCTTCCGCATTACGCTGAATTCCCGCTCAAGATTACACAAAGCTTGCCGAAATCCGGCCGTAGTCTGCTCTGCGTTATCCATGCATGTTCCCCTGTAAATCCATTTTAATTCATAGAGAATCGTTCTTGTTTTTCGGAAGGATTCCAGTCCGTCCAAACATGGACGGATCACTTGCGGGAATGACAAATACGCTTAATTTATGGATGAACGATTATTATTGATCTGTCAGTACACCCAAATCGGCAAACTGCCGAATAACCTGTTCCAAATCCTTTTTGACATCCCTGCTATCCGGAACCGAATATGCATCACGAATACTCTGTTCTATTGCCGCCAGATCATGGGTGCCGTCGCACTTCCGCCAGACGAACTCTGCCATGGCGTTGATGACGTGTACAGCTCCGTTCCGGGTGTCATACAGTATCCATTCTTCTCCGAGTTGACGGGATAAGATGCCCTCTTTTCTTACGGGTTTTTTAACGTTCATGATTCATCCCCCTCATAGAATGTGCTGTTTATTCGAATATATCTTTGAAATCCTGCAAATGCCCCTCCATAAGGATGGACCTGATGAAAAATTTCGCGGCAGCAGCCTTGATCGAAGGGAAAAAAAAGTATTAATCGCCCTCCATCCAAGCGTGTTGCTTCTGCGGCGCTGTCCATGTACATAGGATCGTATTGCCAGTATATAATTGAGGTATTTCCAGAATCCGGAAGTGAAGATGAAGCGTCCGCTGCTGCTCTGTACTTCGATAACTTTTCCTACAACATGTTCTTTTGCGACCGGGTCACAGAACGTATAATTTTTGTCGCCCTTTGTCAGGAAAAAAATCGTGCTCCCTTTTTTATATATCTGCACAACCCTCTTGACAAAAAACCTGCCCGGTGAACCGAATACAACGACATCACCCACTCCGATATCCTGATCGCCACTCTCAATGACGATGGTATCCTTCTCTTTAATTACCGGAGACATACAGTTGCCCTGAACTGAACAGGTGATGCGCTCATTGCGCAGGTTCCAGATATCAAGCACAGCCTGCAGATGGGTATCAGAAATTTCCCTGTTGCCGTTATCCATTGCATAACTTTCCTTGATCGGTCATGTGCATTATAAGATCGGCGGTTTCATCCAGATCTCCGATGACAAGATTGAAGCATTGAACCGTATTGAACAGCGGGGCATGGGAAAAAAGGTATGAACCGGGGTTGTCTACGGAACTTATTGAGAAACGGAATATGTGAAACAATGCATGGGAGGGCGCTATACGCTCCAGCCTTGGTTTTTCCCCGAAGCCCATCAAAAAGAATATATACCCCGGCGTACACGGCTCTGAGAGGCTGTCGGCAACGATCTCCTCGATGTCAAGCATACCCTTCCTCACCCCGGGTCTTTTTAAACGGTCAATGGGATCATCCCATGGAGGCAATCTCAGCAGGATACGCGATTCGTCGGTCAAATTGATCTTTCTGGGGAAAGGTTCTATTCTGTTTTGAACTACATTGATGCAAGCGACTTCATCCGATAAAAAGCGATATCCCTTTTGGACAAGCCTGATGGCTAAGGTGGTTTTGCCAAAGCCGGAAACTGCAGGAAAAATTATGCCGCCTTTTTTTGATGCCACTGCCCCGGCGTGGATAAAAGAATAATCTTTCGCGAGGTTTGAGGCTGTCCACAGCATAAACCACTGGATAGCGCCCAGAGGGTCAAATGTTTCCTGTTCGTGTGAATGAATATCGCTGCATGCGAAGCGGTAAGTCCTAAGCCTGTCTTTGATGACTATTTCATTGTTCCCGGCAATGTCATCTATGATCTCTAAGGATGTTCCGGATGTATTGAGCAGGTTCTCGCCATATGAATGATCACTGTCACTGCCGCGGTAAAACCGGCTATACACTAATCTGAGGTGGGCAAGGACCTCCTTTGAATTCGATCTCACGATGATAGGGTGTCCAAAAAACAGGTAGATATCTTCTGTCAACATCTGCATTCTGGGGGCTGCCGGTGGTTTGCAGGCCGTGCGCGCCAGCATCCCGGATCGGCATGAAAAGGAGTTCCGGTTAACGCATAGGAGAGGCACCTGAGGCCTCCCCTGCACCGGCTGAAAAATATACATTCTTCACAGCCCTTGCTGACAAAATCCTGATTGCGCAGCTTATGTAATATATCACTCCCGCGATAGAGATCGGAGAGTGAATCCTCCATCAGGTTTCCGGCATGGATAGGCATTCGCCGGCAAGGATAGAGGTCGCCGTTCGGCATAACGGCAAGGAGGCTTTTCCCTGCGGCGCAGGCATATGCCTTCCCGCCACCCACCAGGAATTGCAGCGCACGGTGCATTGCCACCTCGGTTCCGCTGAAAGCCTGCATTGCTTCATTATGTGCCCTGTACATTATCTCGAAAAACTCACGCGTCTCCGCGGGAGAAAGCACATCATCTCTTAGCACAGTTCCTGTACCCCATGGGATGAGGCGGTCCGACCAAACACGTCGAACCCCCAGTTCACGGCCCAAACGAGCAACCTCCGCGAATTCCCGGTAATTTTTTTTGTGGGCGGTAAACGAAATGAGAGTCGGAACTTTTTGTTTGGTCAAATGTCTCAGCGCAACAACCGTCTGATCATAAGCGCCCGGACCGCGGATGGAATCATTTGTTTCCTTTGCGCCTTCCATACTTACCTGAACAAAGACAGGGTGCAGTTTGCGGAGCCGGATAGCCATAGCTTCGTCAATATAGCTTCCATTGGTAAATATTGCAAAACTGAACAGGTCTCTATTGGAATGAAAAACTTCAAGCAGATCGAGGAAATCCTCGCGGATAAAAGGCTCGCCGCCGGTTATATTGATTTGCCCCCGTGCGGACGAGTGCCTTGTCACTGAAAAATTGAAGCGGCTCAATAAATCTTTAAACTGTTCAATAACTTTTAAAAGATCGTGAAATTGCAGTTCATCGGATGCTGCGCCTTCCTGATAACAATGCGCACAACGGCGGTTGCACCGCTCTGTTATATGCCATTGGAGGACAAAATGGCCTATGGGTGGAAAAACACAAAACTCACCCGTCTTACTTTTCTGAGTAAGTGAGCTCATACATCCGT
>JBFLXP010000131.1:0-8057 GCA_040757315.1 Nitrospirota bacterium | reverse complement strand
GGGGAAAGAATTTTCAGGCCACGCGCGGTCAGGTCGGTCATCTCCGCTGCGTTCTTCATCCCCTGCTTTCCGGTGCATGCGTTAGCGTTGCCGCTGTTGACGATTATCGCCTGCCCTTTTCCCGATCGTATCCTCGTCATGTCGAGTCTGACCGGCGCCGCCTTCACCGCGTTCGTCGTGAACGTTCCGGCCATATTTGCAGGAACCCGTGAGAAGATCAGGGCGAGGTCTTTCCTGCCCGGTTTCTTTATTGCTGCTTCGACTGCGGAAAAGAGAAAACCCTTTGGAGTCATAAAGATCAATAGACCTCAGAAATACAATTCACACCCTCTTAAGGATACAAGGCTACAATGTCGAGGGCCGTCTTTTCATCAACCCCCAACATGATATTCATGTTCTGCACGGCCTGTCCCGAAGCGCCCTTCACAAGGTTGTCGATTGCGGTTATGACGATGAGAGTGTTTGTCCGCTCATTCAATTTCAGGCCGATATCGCAGAAATTGGTTCCACGGACATTCTTGATGTTGGGGTATTTGCCCAAGTCCATTACTCTCACGAAGGGCTCCCGGTCGTAAGTTCTGAGATAAAGTTCATAGATTCCGTCTGCGGAGATCTTCTTCATCAGCGGCACATATAACGTGGTCAATATTCCCCTGTCAACCGGCAGAAGATGGGGGGTGAAATTCACACTGATATCCCGTTTGCCGATAAGAGACAACTCCTGTTCGATTTCCGGCGTATGACGGTGCGTTCCGATACCGTAAGCCCTGAATCCCTCATTCACCTCGCAGTAGGAGACCATCAGATCCGCTTTCCTTCCCGCACCGCTTGTACCGGACTTAGAATCGATCACAACCGATGAGCCGTCGGTCACCTTTCCCTTAAGGGCAGGCATCAATCCCAGGATAGCCCCGGTCGGATAACAGCCGGGGTTGGCGACAAGTCCGGTTTTACTTATCTTTGTTCGGTAGAGTTCCGGGAGGCCGTAAACCGCTTTCTTCAGCGTTGAAACAAAGGCATGAGGTATGCCGTACCACTTTTCATAGACGGCAGGATCTGAAAGCCTGTAGTCGGCAGACAGGTCGATAACCTTCTTCTTGCCATGGTGGAAGAAATGTACCGCTTCCTGGGACGTCCCATGCGGGAGAGCAAGAAAAAAAACGTCTGCCTTACCGAGAACTCTTTCTTTGACCAGGGGTTCGTAGACGAGGTTGCCGAACCGTGAAAGATGGGGGAAAATGTCTGAAACCCTTTTTCCGGCCGACTTTTCAGAGGTTACTCCCTCGACAACGACATGAGGGTGGCGCGAAAGGATACGGAGCAGCTCGATTCCCGTGTATCCGCTGCCGCCGCATATGAAGACTCTCGTCATAATGGATTAAGGACGATCCGGAAAACGCTTAGTCATGGCAGGCACATATGCATCAGAAGCTCTTGCGCAGCTCCTTTGTAAACGGTCTGACAACTCAGATAGCCTACACATTTCTCACCGTTCAGGTGGTCTACAAAACACATATTCTGCTTTCAAGAGGTTTTGATGCATATAGTGCCTGCCAGCTTCTGAGACCGTTAAATCTATCTCTATCGCTTCGAGAACTGGAATCTCTTGCGGGCGCCCTTCTGACCGTATTTCTTTCTCTCTTTTTCCCTCGGATCTCTTCTGAGAAAACCTTCTTTTTTGAGCCGCTGGCGGAGGTCGCTGTTCATGTCTACAATGGCACGGGCGATGCCGTGCTTCACGGCGCCCGCCTGGCCGGACGGCCCCCCGCCGATAACTGAGGCGCTGATATCGTATTTCCCCGTAATACCCGCCAGCTCGATAGGCTGTCTGATCACCATCCGAAGAGTCTCCCTTGGAAAATAGGCGTCAGCCGGTTTCTTGTTGACGGTTATCTGTCCCGTGCCCGGCGTGAGCGTAACCCTGGCTATTGCGGATTTCCTTCTTCCCGTTGCGCTATACTGAATTTCTGCCATTTATGACTCCTTATCCTCACTCAATAGTGCACTGATAATTACTTGCGGGATGGGATACGATGAAAATCTTGCCCGTCACAGTCGGAAGACACCGCAGAGTCGACATTATGCCGCCAACGGCCGAGGCTTCTGCGCCTCGTGGGGATGTTCCGCGCCGCGATAGACTTTCAGTTTCTTGATCATGGCCCTGCCAAGTCTGCCCTTGGGAAGCATTCCCCAAACTGCATCGGTAACAACGCCTTCCGGATCCCTGTTCAGACGTTCTCTTGCCGTCTCCGACTTGATGCCGCCCGGATAGCCCGAATGCCTGTAGTAGACCTTGTTGTCCAGTTTCCTGCCGGTGAGTCTCACCTTCGCAGCATTGATAACAATAACAAAATCACCCGTATCGACATTCGGAGTGAATACCGGCTTATTCTTCCCACGAAGGCAATTTGCCACCTTGACGGCAAGTCTTCCCAGCACAGCATCGCCGGCATCTATAACATACCACTTATGTTCGGCTTCGTTCTTTTTGGCAAAAACTGTCCTCATCGCGCCACCTTCCTGTCTCATTATTAAGATTAATAAGATAATGCAACCGATATGGCCTTGTCAACCCACCAGTTGTAATACGGCCCTGCCCAAGTTCAGGGATAATCTGTTTGTTTTATTACTACGGCAATTAATATAGATGAAAGATGTCATGCTCCGACTTGATCGGAGCATCCGGTCCCTTATGGATTCCCCGGTCAAGCCGGGGAATGACGTCGTTTTGGTATTTACTTGCCGGAGTAATAATGTCATGGTGAGCCTGTCGAACCATAACATTGGTGCAACCCTTCGACGGGCTCAGGGTGACAGAATGCAGCGGTCTGCGCGTTCATCACTAGTATTGGGTTCAAATTCTGCCGCCATCAGGTCAACTCGAGACATCAAACCTGCTCTGCCTGAAAATCATCCGCGACAGATCCACCCCTATGGAGCCCGCCGCTGCTTTCCATCTCTCGTTGACCGCCGTATCAAAAATGATCTTGCTGTCGGCGGGAGCGACGAGCCAGCTATCCGCCATTAGTTCCTCTTCCAGTTGCCCCGGAGCCCAGCCGGCAAAGCCGAGGGTGAATAAAAATTTGTCAGGCCCTTTTCCTGCAGCGATATCAACCAGTATTTCCTTTGCGGTCGTAAGAAAAAGTCCGTCGAGGATTTTGATGGAAGGATAGTATATATCCGTTGACGCATAGAGGATATATCCCTGTTCCGGCTTTACGGGACCGCCGTAGTGAACCGGCAGGTCTAATATGCACTCCTGGATATCCAGCCCCTCCCGGAGAGGAAGAAAGCTGCTGAGCAGAATTCTGTTCACTACAAGACCAAAGGCGCCGTCACCGGTATGATCGCAAATGAGCGTAACAGTGCGCTCGAAGTTCGGATCCCTCAGAGCCGGCACTGCGATCAAAAACGTCCCGGTCAAGTTTTTGATGTCAATGTGAACCACACGATCCTCCCGCCCCTTCGCCGCTTAGGATCCGCTTCTTGCATCTCCGGATTGCATCTTTCGCCAGCTTGTCGCACCGCTCGTTCTCCCGGTGATCACTGTGCCCCCGTACCCATTTCCATTCAACATCGTGGAAACGGGCCAGCCGAAGCAGTTGCTCCCAGAGGTCTCTATTCAGGACTTCTTGCTTCCGGCTGTTTTTCCAATCATTTCTCAGCCACCCGGACATCCATGACGTCATCCCCTGAACAACATAATTTGAATCAGTAACAACTCTAACCTTACATGGTCTTTTCAGGGCTTCGAGCCCCCTGATGACCGCCGTAAGTTCCATACGGTTGTTCGTTGTTTCCGGCTCACAGGCCGAAAGTTCTTTCTCCCTGCCGTTATGGCGTAAGATAACGCCGTATCCACCGACTCCCGGATTCCCGCTGCAAGCGCCGTCGGCAAAGATTTCTACTAATGGTTTCTCGCCTTTCTCCATTCAACCATGTTTTCTTGTCATGCTGAATTCATTTCAGCATCTTGCAGTTCCCGTATGACCAAACAGAAAGATCCTGTCTACGACTCGTAGAGAAACAAGTTCAGTATGACGTCATCTGGCTATTAGCAGCCGGGCACCTTTTATTTTACCTTAATGTGCCGGTCTTTTGGATATTCTAATACATTTGGCTGTTCCTTGCTGTCGATCACTCCACCTCTCAGTTAGCCATATGCTACAATATTCCAGTGAGTATCTCCGTCGTCATACCGGCATTGAATGCAGAGAGCTGTTTTCGGGTCTCTCGCGTATTGCCTATGGCATGGAGGCTGCTCTGACGGAGTCACCGGGGGAAATATGCGGGATGTAAAACGGTTTATTGTCTGGAGATAGCCATTGAACGGATTCATTCGGAGAATGACGCTTCTGCTCTCGCTTGTCCTCATTGATCTCATTGCGTACTATATCTCTCTTTTTACAGCATGGATCGTCAGGACGGATGTCCTTCCGGTTTTTTTCCCGGGTTTGCCCGCGGCTCACTTTTCATTCATCCATTTCGTCTCTTTGTGGTGGATGCCTGCCATCTTCATATTTCTGATCTTCTACGAAGATCTGTACGACAACAAACTGCCTTTCTGGGACGAGGCGAAAGACATGGCAAAGTCCGCCTCGCTGGCTGTCATCGCCTTGATGGCAATAGTCACTTTGGGGAAAATGTCCGACATCGTTTCGCGTATAGTCCTCCTCGGGCTCTGGCTGTCGACTCTATTTATCCTGCCTCTTTTCAGGTTTTGGGGCAAATCTCTCCTTTACGAAGCCGGTATCTGGAGAGAAAAAGTGGTCGTGATCGGAGCAGGGAACGCCGGCAGGCTCGTCAGCCAGGGGTTCATGAAAGAGAAGCATATGGGGTACGACGTCGTAGGGTTTCTCGACGACGACGAGCAGAAGATCGGGAGATCGATTCACGGCAGGAAAGTATTCGGCAGGGTTTCTGACTTCAACGCTGTTATGAAAGAGCATAATATCAAGACGGCAATTATCGCCATTCCGTCGATGACGCCGGAAAGACTGTCCGCTCTTACGGCAGACGTGCAGAACCGGGCCGTCAACACGATCGTTATTCCGGACATGCGCGGCATTGCGCTTGCCAACACGGGGCTCTTCCATCTCTTCAACGAGGAATTGTTCCTCATGAAAATCCGGAATAACCTCAAGTCCGTAGCGAACAAGGCTATTAAACGATTCTTCGATGTTTCAGTAAGCCTGCTGGCTCTGCCCGCGCTTCTCCCGGCGATGGCTGTCATCGGCTTGATAATCCGGCTGGAGACGCCTGGGCGCGCACTCTATGCTCATGACAGGATCGGCAGAAAGGGAAAAACGTTCCGGTGCTACAAATTCAGGACGATGCACAAGGACGCGGAAGAAAAATTGAGAGAGCTGCTTGTAAGCAATAAAGAGATCCGCGTTGAATGGGAGCAGACATGGAAACTAAAGGACGATCCGCGCATCACGCGCGTGGGACGCTTTCTCCGGAAGACTTCTCTCGACGAACTTCCTCAAATATTCAATGTCCTGAAGGGCGAAATGAGCCTCGTGGGCCCGAGACCCTATCTTCCCCGTGAACGAGAAGTGCTCAAAGAGAATATGCAAGTTATCTGCAGCGCCAAGCCCGGCATAACCGGTCTCTGGCAGGTTTCGGGGAGGAGTAACACGAACTATCAGCACCGGCTGAAACTCGACTCCTGGTATGTCATGAATTGGTCGATATGGCTGGATTTCGTGATCATCTTCAGGACGGTCAAGGTAGTGCTCAGGGGAGAAGGGGCATACTGAGAACCTAGGCCGTCTTCAGTTAACTGTATTCGTTGGCAGAAAAGGGAGGTCGTCCCTCAAGCCTTTCAAGGCGATGAGATTTGATTAGGGCATGGTGTCGTCTATTCGTAGGGGCGTGATTAATCACGCCCCTACGAAAAACGTCATCCCGATTCTGTATTTTCAGTGTGCTTCCGATGCCGTACGGTACCCCGACATCCGTCGGGGAAGGCTTTTAGTGCCGCCCTCCCTTTTCTTATGCAGATGTAAGGTTAAGGTATTTCGGGCGGCTGTGATATACTAAAAATATCATTTTTATCGAGGTTTTTTCATGATAAAGAATATCCCCTATTTGAACACCGAAGAACTGCCGAAAGTTCCTTTTGTCATTAACGGCATTTCGTCGCGGTTCATCCGCGAAAACAGAATAATTCCTTTGGAATTAAAAAATAACGTTCTGAAAGTCGTTATGGCCGATCCCGAAGACTCTGCAACTGTCGACGCCCTCAGGGTCGCAACCGACTCCGATGTTGCGGTCTACGGCTGTGATCCAAAGGCCGTTGAGGAGTATATCTCCAAGTTCTATGAACAGGAAACGCAGAATATAAACAGGATCATCGAAGATCTGGGAGAGAAGGGCATTGAATTCCTCCGCGAAGAAGAAGAGGATATCGGGCATCTCAAGGACCTCGCCTCTGAAGCTCCCATTATCAGGCTGGTGAATATGCTTATAACCCGTGCCATCGAGAGCAGGGCGAGCGACATCCACATCGAACCGTTCGAGGATGAACTGAAGGTCCGTTACCGCATCGACGGCGTCCTGCATGATATTGAATCGACTCCCAAGAGACTTCAAGCCGCCATTGTTTCCAGAATAAAGATCATGGCGAAGATGAATATCGCTGAACGGAGGCTGCCTCAGGACGGCCGCATACGACTGAAAATCGGTGAAAAGGAAATAGACCTGAGGGTCTCCACCATCCCTATCCTTCATGGGGAAAGCGTGGTGATGAGGATACTCCTCAAGGAAGGGATAGTTATAGACCTGAACCTCCTCGGGTTCCCGGCCGGGACGTTGCAGGATTTCGATCAGCTCATCAAGAAGCCGAACGGCATTTTTCTCGTGACAGGTCCGACGGGAAGCGGAAAGACCACCACTCTCTACGGCGCTCTCGATAAAATAAATTCGCCGGACAAGAAGATCATAACCGTCGAAGACCCGGTCGAATATCAGTTGAAGGGCGTGAACCAGATTCAGGTCAAGCCCCAGATAGGCCTCAATTTTGCCACTACCCTCAGGCATATAGTGCGCCAGGACCCCGACATAATTATGATCGGCGAGATCAGGGATCTGGAGACTGCGGAGATCGCTATTCAGTCGGCCCTGACAGGGCATCTTGTTTTTTCCACATTACACACGAATGACGCGCCAAGCGCCATAACAAGGCTTCTCGACATGGGAGTCGAGAATTTCCTCCTCTCCTCGACAATCCGGGGAATTCTTGCGCAGAGGCTGGTGAGAGTCATATGTCCTTCCTGTAAGGAGATCGATACTTCCGCCGCCGACAGGGAAGAACTTCAACACCTCGGCATCGGCGCCGCCATCACCCTTTATACGGGCAAGGGTTGTGATCAGTGTGCGTTCACTGGCTTTTACGGCAGATCGGGTATCTTCGAACTCCTTGTTGTCGATGACGATATACGCGGTCTCATACTCAAGAATGCCGATGCAAACCAGATACGGGAACTTGCCCGCCGGAACGGGATGCGCACTCTCCTTGAAGACGGAGCACAAAAAATCGAGGAAGGCGTGACGACTCTGAGTGAGGTGCTCAGGGTGACACAGGAGGCGTAAGTGCCCGTCTTCTCTTACCGGGCGACCACCCTGAACGGATCGGTCGTCGAAGGGGTCATCGAGGCTGCGGACGAACGCTCTGCTATTGACCGGCTGAAAAATACGGGAGTCATTCCTTTACAGGTCTCGTCGCCTAAGGAAGGTCTCCAGAAAAAGTTTACTTTCCGGTCGTCGAAAGGCGACGTCCTGACGTTCACTGCAGAGCTTTCCGCGCTTCTGAGCGCCGGTTTGCCTCTCGACAGAAGCCTGAATATCCTCGCCGAAATATCGGAAAACAAAGAAATGAAGACCGTCATCCAGTCGATCCTCAGGTCTATACGGGAAGGCAGTTCATTCTCCGACGCTTTGCAGAGACATCCGAATATCTTTTCGAAGCTCTATGTCAGCATGATCCGCGCAGGCGAAGCGGGAGGCGTTCTGGATACGGTGCTGGACAAATTGAACGACTTTCTGGAATCTTC
>JBFLXP010000130.1:0-8114 GCA_040757315.1 Nitrospirota bacterium | reverse complement strand
GGTCGACAGCAATGAGAGGCATCTCCATGCGGGGGACTCTGTTTATCTGAAGGAGTCGGCGCCGTCGGAGTGGCGCAATTTATCAATGGAGGAGGTTAATCTGCTGATAACTTATTCCTGAATTTAATTGGTTGATTTTCAGTTTGAGCGGGACAATAAGGATTTTTTTTGCCCGGAGCATTAATGAATACTTAATTATTTTAAGTGAGGATTTAAGTTTACTTAATTGGAGGAGGTGAAGACATAATTTTTCTGTGAATGAGCAAGGTACTTTGTACTGTCCATTTATAAAAATTTTCAGTCAAAAGGGAGGAAGAAATGAATCTTCAGCAGCCGAATGCCAATGACGCAACCAGGACGACCAATCGTTCAAGGAGTGTGGCTCCGATGAGCGGTTTATGCACGCGCTGTATCGACGGATGCCGCGGCAACTGTGAGGTCTTTAAATCAACATTCAGAGGAAGAGAAGTTATCTATCCGGGACCGTTCGGAGAAGTGACCGCCGGCGGCGACAAGAATTATCCGGTCGACTATTCACACCTGAACATTCAGGGATACGCGCTCGGGGCCAAGGGGCTTCCCAAGGGACAGGTCGGCGATCCAGACACAGCCACATTCCCCAGCGTCAATACCGAGACCGAATACGGCTGGAGCAAGAAAGTAAAAATGAAAGTGCCGATTTTCACGGGTGCCCTCGGCTCCACCGAAATCGCGAGAAAGAACTGGGAACATTTTGCGATAGGGGCCGCTATTTCCGGGGTCACCATTGTATGCGGTGAGAACGTATGCGGAATAGATCCCCAGCTCGAACTCAACAACAAACACATGGTGGTAAAGGCGCCTGACATGGACCGGAGGATCGAGACATACCGCCGTTATCATCACGGCTATGGCGAAATACTTGTACAGATGAATGTTGAAGACACCCGCCTCGGTGTTGCCGAATACATTATAGACAGACATGAGCTTGAGACCATAGAGCTGAAGTGGGGGCAGGGCGCCAAATGCATCGGCGGTGAGATCAAGGTCCACTCCCTTGATCGCGCCCTCGAACTGCAGAAGCGCGGGTATATCGTCACCCCTGATCCCTCTGATCCGGTTGTTCAGGCCGCTTACAAGGACAAGGCGATCAAGGAGTTCGAGCGCCACAGCCGTCTAGGATTTATCGATGAAAAAGGTTTTTACGCTGAAGTAAACAGATTGAGGAAACTCGGCTTCAAACGCATAACCTTAAAGACCGGAGCCTACGGGCTGCGAGAACTCGCGATGGCTATCAAGTGGAGTTCACATGCAAAGATCGACCTGCTGACGATAGACGGCGCTCCAGGCGGCACAGGCATGAGCCCGTGGCGCATGATGGAAGAATGGGGCATGCCTTCCCTGTATCTGCATTCAGCGGCGTATGAGTTCTGCAAGATACTCGAAAAGCAGGGCGAGCGCGTTCCGGACATCGCCTTTGCCGGAGGCTTCAGCAGTGAGGACGGTGTATTCAAGGCACTCGCACTCGGCGCACCGTTTACGAAGGCCGTCTGCATGGGCCGCGCATTGATGATCCCCGGTATGGTCGGCAAGAACATCGGCAAGTGGATGAAGGCGAATGACCTGCCGAAATCGGTCAGCGAATACGGCAGCACGGTCGAAGAGATATTCGTCAATTATGAAGACGTGAAGAACATCGTCGGCGCCCAGGAGATCAAGAACATCCCGCTCGGCGCTATCGGGATTTACAGTTACTCCCAGAGGATCAAGGTGGGTCTGCAGCAGTTGATGGCAGGGTCGCGATGTTTTAACCTCGAATCAGTATCCAGAGACGACCTTATGTCGCTTACCGATGAATGCGCAAAGGTCACAGGTATCCCGTTTCTGATGGACGCTTACAGGAAAGAGGCGATGAAGATACTTAAATCCGGGCAGACGGCCGCGGCCAAAAGGAAGAACAACAGACCGCATGATAATTATGTCAGGGCGCGCGTTTAAAAAAACCGGTCAGCCTGTATCTCAGGCATTGTACTTTTGACAGGGTAAATTGCAGGGGAGGACGTCCGTCCGCCCCTGCAATAGCGCCTTATCGAACGCCTTAAAGCGTGACTTATCATAATCTGATCTGCATTTTTCAGGAGGTCGAAAATGTACTACGGAACACCCAACGCGAGTTCGGCAACAGGTACCAGAAACAGGGTCCCGGACCAGGCGCCGCAGTCGGGCATATGCTCTGCCTGTCTTGACGGATGTCCCGGACTGTGTGAAATAGCAAAATCTTCCTACAGGGGACGGGAGGTGGTCTACCCCAAGCCCTTCGGTAAGGTCACGGCGGGCGCCGTGAAAAAATACCCCGTCGACTATTCACACCTCAATATTCAGGGGACATGCGTAGGGGCCGCGGGAGTAAAGGCGGACCCTGACAAGGCTGTATTCCCCGCTGTTTCGACGGAAGCCGTACTCGGGCACAGGCACAAGGTAAAGCTCAGCATCCCTGTTTTCACGGGTGCGCTTGGATCGACCGACATCGCAAAGGACAACTGGGAAGGTCTCGCGGTCGGCGCAGCCATTTCAGGGATCATCGTAGTGATCGGTGAGAATGTGGCGGGCATGGACCCCGGGTCCGAATATAAAAAAGGAAAAGTCATACGTTCGCCGGAGCTTGAGAGGAGGGTGAAGTTATTCAAGGACTGGCATGACGGCGCCGGTGAGATCATCCTCCAGCAGAACGTGGAAGACACGAGACTCGGTTCGGCCGAGTACGCGATCGAAAAACTCAAGGTCAGGTGCATAGAACTTAAATGGGGACAGGGCGCGAAAAATATAGGCGGGGAGGTAAAGCTGAAGTCGCTTGAACGGGCGCTTGAGCTGAAGAGCAAAGGGTATATCGTGATTCCGGACCCCGAGGAGCGCCTCGTAAAAAAGGCCTTTGATGAAGAAGAGATCAGGGAGTTTGAGCGGCACTCGCGACTCGGCATGGTCAGCCGCGATGAATTCGTCAAGTCGGTAAAGCATTACAGAAACGCCGGCGCGAAGTTCGTCTCCCTGAAGACCGGCGCATACCGTATTACCGATCTTGCGAGAGCGATAAGATACGCTTCCGACGCGGAAATCGACCTACTCACAATTGACGGCGCCGGCGGCGGCACTGGGATGAGCCCATGGAGAATGATGAATGAATGGGGCATCCCGACCATTTATCTACAGTCCATGGCATACAGGTTCGCGTCGCAGTTAAAGGCAAAAGGCATGCATGTCCCGGACCTCGCCATAGCGGGCGGTTTTTCCCTTGAAGACCACGTTTTCAAGGCGCTTGCGCTGGGCGCGCCGCACTTCAAGGCGGTGTGCATGGGGAGGGCGCTTATGATACCCGCGTTCATGGGGAAAAACATCCAGAACTGGATAGCCGAGGACAGGGTCCCCGCCGATATAAAAAAGTTCGGTGATGTCCCGGAAAGGATATTCATAACACTCGAAACACTGAAGGCGCGTTTCGGCAGGGACTTCAAGAAACTGCCCCTTGCCGCTGTAGCCATGTATACCTTCTGTGACAGGCTCCAGGCCGGGCTTCAGCAGTTTATGGCCGGAGCGAGAAAATTCGCGCTCAAATATCTGGACAGAAGCGACCTTGTTTCCCTGACAAAAGAGGCCACGGAAGTGACCGGCATCCCGTATGTGATGGAGGCGGACATGGAAGAGGCACAGAGGATACTTTTATGTTAGGGGCCGGGACAGGTGCGCGAAACGGAGTCTGCCATGAATAACACGATGTTCTCCATACTCAAAGTGCTGGACGGGCATTCGAAAGTCGTAGGTTCAAAGGAGATATCAAACCAGCTGAAGATGCACGGGATTGACCTTACCGAGAGGACGGTACGATATCATCTGAAGATCCTTGACGAAAGGGGCCTGACCGAGGTGTTCGGCAAGGAAGGCAGAAAGATAACGGACAGAGGGAGGCACGAGATACAGCACTCCCAAGTTTCGCGGAAGCTCGGGTTCGTGATAAGCAAGATCGAATCTCTGTCCTATATGACCACCATCAACCTTGAAACATTAAAGGGAGAAGTTATTCTTAACATTTCATTTTTCCCGGAACAGGAACGGAAAAACGTGATGAGTGTTCTGAGGCCGGTTTTTTCGTCCCCCTATGTGATGAGCGACCGAATAATATTCGCCAGAGGGGGAGGGAGTATAGGCGAGGTCACTGTTCCGCACGGCAGGATCGGCATCGGGACTGTATGCAGTGTTACCATCAACGGCATATTCCTGAAGGCCGGCATCCCGGTGACCTCGAAGTTCGGCGGTGTTGTCGAGATAATCAACGGCAAACCGGTGAGGTTTGTATCGCTGATCAGTTACGAGGGGTCCTCTCTCGATCCTCTTGAAATATTCATAAAGAGCAAGATGACGGACGTCTCAGGTCTGGTCAATGGAAGCTCTGGGAGGATACTCGCGAGCTTCAGGGAGATACCGGTTGTTTGCCTTGACGCTGCCAAACGCCTGACTGAAGCAATGGCTGCCCGCGGCATCAAGGGAGTGATGGTCATGGGAGAACCCAACAAGGCGCTGCTCGAAATTCCGGTCGGTATCGACAAGGTGGGTATGGTGATAGTGGGGGGGCTCAATCCTGTTGCCGCGATAGAAGAAAGAGGGATATCCACGGAGAACAGCGCGATGTCAACTCTTTATGAGTATTCGAAATTGACGTCTTTTTAATTGTGAAGGAATGGCGGCTGTATCCGCGGATTTCACAGATTAACATTAACGTTGCATAAGTCAGGCGAAAGGCAGCAGATAAATACTAACAACCAGATATTGAAAACCACCTGGTTTGTCATTCCTGCATGTAGTAAGCGGGCATCCAGAACATCTTGAAAAAAATGGATTCCCGCCTTCGCGGGAATGACAACAAGCGGATCTTTGAAGTTGAAATTTAATTTTTAGATAGGTTCTAGTCGGCGTTGAGATATTCGTGATAATCTGCGTTAATCTGCGGACCTGGTTTTAATATGAAAAAAATAGATGCGGTCATAGCGCCTTTTAAGCTCGATGCGGTAAGGGACGTCCTCTGCGGTCTCGGACTCCACGGTATGACTATTACAGAGATTAAAGTCCCCGGAGAGCCGGGCAGTCATACCGGGACATTGAAGAGACCGGACCATTCCACCGAGCTGATACCGAAGCTTAAGATCGAGATCATTGTGCCGGACGGCATTATGGAGAAAGCGGTCGAGCTGATAAACAAAAGTGTTGATGTGCATTCCGACAAGAATGACTTTGTATTGATCAGTAATATCGAGGAAGCGGTAAGGATAAGGACAGCTCAAAAGGGGGAGGACGCGATAACATGATCGTGAGAGCATATATGCCTGTAATTTACTGTCGGACACTCATATCTTCGATACCCGCAACCTTATGGCTTGAAACGTCATCAATATCAAAAATTAATACCAAAAGGAGACAATTATGCCCAGACGCGACGATATCAGGAAGGTGATGATTATCGGCTCAGGCCCCATTGTGATCGGCCAGGCCTGTGAGTTTGATTATTCAGGGACCCAGGCGTGCAAGGCCCTGAGAAATCTCGGTTACCAGATAGTGCTCGTGAATTCCAACCCTGCCACGATCATGACCGACCCCGGCATGGCGGACGTAACTTATATCGAACCCCTTACTCTGGAATACATGACTGAGATTATCGCGAAGGAGCGTCCTGACGCGCTGCTGCCCAATCTCGGGGGCCAGACTGGACTCAACCTGTCTTCCGAGCTAGCCAAGACAGGCGTGCTCGAGAAATACGGAGTGAAGGTGATCGGGGTGAATGTTGATGCCATCGAGAGGGGAGAGGACCGCCAGGCCTTCAAGGACACCATGAACCGTCTAGGCATAGACATGCCGCGCAGCGAGATCGCCACAAGTGTCGAGCAGGCTGAAAGAATAGCAGAGAATCTCGGTCTGCCTGTTGTCATACGCCCTGCCTACACCATGGGCGGCACCGGCGGCGGGCTGGTTTATAACATGGAGGAGCTGCGGGCGGTCACAAGCAGGGGATTGGCCGTCAGTCTTGTCCACCAGGTGCTTGTGGAGGAGTCCGTACTGGGATGGGAGGAGCTTGAACTGGAGGTGGTCAGAGACGCCAAAAACCAGATGATAACAGTCTGTTTTATCGAGAACGTGGACGCCATGGGTGTGCATACCGGAGATTCCTACTGCACCGCACCGATGCTTACAATTGACCCTGAACTCCAGAAGAGGCTGCAGAAATATTCCTATTCCATCGTCGAGGCGATAGAGGTCATAGGGGGTACGAACATCCAGTTTGCGCATGATCCCAAAACCGGACGTGTGGTAGTGATAGAGATCAATCCCCGTACCTCGCGTTCATCCGCGCTGGCGTCAAAGGCGACAGGGTTCCCTATCGCGCTTGTGTCATCAATGCTGGCAGGAGGGCTAACAATGGATGAAATCCCTTACTGGCGCGACGGCACCCTTGAGAAGTATACCCCTTCCGGGGACTACGTTGTGGTCAAATTCGCGAGGTGGGCGTTTGAAAAATTCAAGGGTGTTGAAGACAGGCTCGGCACTCAGATGCGGGCGGTCGGCGAGGTCATGAGCATCGGAAAGAACTATAAGGAGGCCTTTCAGAAGGCCATCCGCTCCCTTGAGAACGGGCGTCACGGCCTGGGTTTCGCCAGGGATTTTAACAAAAGACCGCTCAGCGAACTCATGGAGATGCTGAACGAACCCTCCAGCGAGCGGCAGTTTGTAATGTACGAGGCGCTGCGCAAAGGGGCTGATACGAATGTCATCCAGAGGAAAACGCATATCAAACACTGGTTCATTCAGCAGATGAAGGAACTCGTGGAGCTGGAAGAGAAGCTGCTTGGGCATAAAGGGGAAATCCCGCCGGACGCGCTTCTTGTACAGGCAAAGAAGGACGGATTTGCCGACAAGTACCTTTCAAAGATACTCGGCGTCCCTGAAGCGGACATCCGCGCGCGGCGTACTTCTCTCGGTATTGTCGAGGCATGGGAGCCGGTGCCGGTAAGCGGCGTCGAGAATGCCGCTTATTATTATTCAACATACAACGCCTCTGACAAGGTTGAAGTAAGTTCCAACCGGAAGATAATGGTATTGGGCGGCGGGCCTAACCGCATAGGGCAGGGTATAGAATTTGACTACTGCTGCGTGCATGCTGCGTTTGCGCTCAGGGACGAGGGATATGAGACGGTGATGGTCAACTGCAATCCCGAGACCGTCTCGACCGATTATGACACCTCCGACAAGCTCTACTTTGAACCGTTGACCGTTGAAGACGTGCTCGCCATTTACGGGAAGGAAAAACCTGAAGGGGTCGTCGTGCAGTTCGGAGGGCAGACCCCCCTCAATATAGCGTCAGAGCTTGCGGCCTCAGGAGTAAAAATCCTCGGCACAAGTCCCGAGACTATCGATCTTGCTGAAGACCGCGACCGTTTTCGTCTCATCATGAAGGAACTCGGCATACCGCAGCCGAAGTCAGGCATGGCGGGCAGTGTTGAGGAGGCCTTTGCGATCGCGGGGGAGATAGGTTATCCGCTTATCGTACGCCCGTCCTATGTTCTCGGCGGCCGCGGCATGGAAGTGGTGTATGACAACGATATGCTGCGGGAGTATGTGTCCGCTGCAGTGGATGTCTCGCCTGAAAGGCCGATCCTCATCGAAGAATTTCTCGAAAACGCGATCGAGGCGGAGGCCGATGCCATCGCGGACGGCACCGACGCCTTTGTCCCGGCGGTCATGGAACACATTGAGCTTGCCGGTGTCCACTCCGGTGATTCCGCGTGCGTGATTCCTCCTGTAAGCATTCCCCAGAAGCATATCGATACGATCGAGGAATTTACAAGAAAGATCGCGATTAAATTCCACGTGGTCGGACTCATGAATATCCAGTATGCCATTGCGGACGACATCGTTTATGTGCTTGAGGCGAATCCGCGGGCAAGCCGTACGGTGCCTCTCGTAAGCAAGGTCTGCAACATCGCCATGGCCCGCCTCGCCACGCAGGTCATGCTGGGCAAGAAACTCAGCGACCTGAAACTGAAGCGGAAACCCATTCCCCACTACGGCGTCAAGGAGGCGGTGTTCCCTTTTAA